>JBIILH010000134.1:0-6651 GCA_044232765.1 Rhodoluna sp.
GGATATGGTGAACGGTATTTCAGCTGCTAAGCGACTTAGCAATGCATGTGCACTTATCTACTCCGGTAGCCCGAAGTGCCCGTTCGATAACTAGCTAAGGTTCTCTAGAAGTCCTGTGCCATCTCGGCTAGACGATCGATTCGATCTTCTGTGTCTGGATGACTAGAAAGTAATCTTGCGAACAACCCACGTCTAAATGGGTTAGTGAAATACATTCCTGCAGTTGCAATGTTCTTTCTAGAAGCAGCTTCGCTGAATAGTTCAATCTTGTTTAGTGCTGACATTAGAGCTTCTGGATGTCTAGTCATTAGAGCACCAGTTGCATCAGCAAGATATTCTCTTTGTCTGGAAATACCATTCATAACCAATGGGCCTAGGACTGCTGAAATCAACCAAGCCACAATTCCTACCGCAATTAGAACTAATCCAATTGGAAATAGTAGAACGCTGAAGAAGAAACTTCTTTGACGTGGTTGACCAAGTCTTGATGACCCAAAGAATCCAAGAATGAAGAGTAAACAGAATTGAGCAAGAGCAGAGAATGCTCCAACTAAACCAAACACAATCATCTTCACTCGAGTGTCATAGTTCTTGATGTGTGCCATCTCATGAGCCATGATTCCTTCAAGCTCATACTTCTCTGTAATCTTTAGAAGACCTTCTGTAGCTCCTACGTGGGCATGCCATGGGTCTCTACCAATAGCCATTGCATTGATTGACTGATCAGGAATTACATAAACCTTAGGCATTGGCATACCTTCACTTATTGCTAGGTTCTCAATAGCTCGCCAAAGTCTTGGATTAGTTTCTTTTGTAATTCTGATTCCACCAGCTAAACCCATTGCCATGGTTGCAGCTAGGAAGTACTGAATGAGTGTGTAGACAAGAATGAAACCTAGCAGAGCAACTCCAACCCAGATGTTGTCTGTCAACCAAGACAATAGAGCTGCGATGCCTGTGAAGAACAGCACCCACACAGCAATGATGATTATTGTGTTTCTCTTGTTCTTAGCAATTGCGTTATACATTCAGAAGCCTTCTTTCAAAGTACTTCTCTAATATAGGGCCCATGGTTCTGTTTGGGGACATCACTTCATACCAAAGAGATAACCCTTAGGCACCCTGTCTATGTGTTGGAAACACTAAACAACTCAGCCAAACCAAACACAGATCTAACCGGATAACTCAAATATTCTGACCACTCAGCAAGTCTTGGTTCTCTCCATACGTAGTCATCTGCTACCTGAGCCAGACAGGCCCAGTAGAAGACTGTTACTAGATCAATGGTGAGGAAGTTCTGAGTCTCATCTTCATAGACTCTGCCAAGGATTCTTCTTAGAAGCTGTGGGACTTGAGCCAACCCATATTCATGCAAAGTATCCAATACCAAGAGTTCAACCTGATGGGCTCTCTTGGCATTCCAAATAGGCGAAGCATCAGACCTGTGCAGCATGCTGGTTATAGCCAGCGCTTTCCTGAAGGTTGCTGAGTCCATAGCCAGAAGTAGCCCTTCAAAGCGTTCTAGCTCGTATCCTGCATACCTAAGGTCCAGGATGTCTGGATAGTAGAGAATTCCCAACAGGCTGGCTCTGCCAGCAGGCGGGTTCAGCCTTACCTGGTCCTCTTGGGAATCATCGAAATCTTGCACACGTCTATTGTCCTAGGTCTCCGCTAGTGTTTCTAGCAAGTATCTGTAAAGGGGCAATAAATGGCTGGTTTGTTTAAGGGCTGTCTTTGGTTCACCGTGATTATGGTGGCGATAGGCAGTGCAATCACATTCCCGCCACTGACATTTGTAGTTTTAGCAGCTTTACCATTCGTGATCATTTGGAAGTACCTAAAGAGTAAGGGTTGGTAGTAAATAGATGAAAGCACTTCTAATGGGATTCTTTGGAGTCTTTGCAGTATTTTTGGCACTCGGTTTCTTTATTCAGAATCCAACAATATTTTGGATTGTCCTCTGCGTGCTAATTGGAGTTTTTGCACTTGCAGTATGGAGTGGAACTAGAAAGACACCTTTGAATGATCCTGAGAGAGCTAAGAGACGCAACACCGCATTCAGTAGACAGGGTGGAATTTCAGAAGGTGACATTGTTCATCACCACAAACCAAATGGCAGACCTTTCGAAGACGAAGGTAATCCAGGATCACTTCTAGGAGCAGTTGCGGCTGGTGCAGCAGCTGCCTATATTTTGAAGCCAGATGGTGAGACAGTCGCTCCAGTTGTTGAACCTGATCCTGAGATAGAGAATGCTGCAGCGATGTATTACGAAGGTAATGATTCTTACAACGAAGAAGAGGGCGAATATTAGCCAAGCATGTCGTGCAACACGATAGTTGCATCACGAGCTGGACCAACACCAATTGCAGAAATACGGCAGTTGCTCATCTTCTCAATTGCTCGAACATAATCCTGAGCATTCTTTGGAAGCTCTTCAAATGTTCTGCAGCCTGTGATGTCTTCTTCCCAACCTGGGAAGTTTTCATAGATTGGCTTTGCGTGGTGGAAGTCAGATTGTGAAACAGGAACTTCTTCCACTCTCTTTCCATCTACTTCGTAAGCAACACAAACAGGAATCTCTTTGATCCCTGTAAGAACATCTAGCTTGGTTAGAACAAAGTCTGTAAGTCCGTTAATGCGAGCTGAGTAGCGAGCAATAGGAGCGTCATACCAACCACAGCGACGTGGACGTCCTGTAGTTGTTCCGAATTCGTGACCAGTCTTACGAAGTAACTCGCCCCACTCATCAAACAACTCAGTAGGGAAAGGACCTGCACCAACACGTGTTGTGTAAGCCTTAACAATTCCAATTACATTTTGGAAAAGACCAGGACCGATACCAGACCCAGTAGCAGCTCCACCAGCAGTTGCGTTTGATGAAGTTACGAACGGGTAAGTTCCGTGATCAACGTCAAGCATTGTTGCTTGTCCACCTTCAAAAAGAACATTCTTGCCAGCTTCGATTGCTTGGTGTAGTTCAAGTGCTGTGTCTGCAACCATAGGACGAAGACGTTCTGTGTAAGAAAGTAGTTCTGCAACAACTTCTTCAACGCGAATAGCAGCACGGTTATAAACCTTTGACAGCAACTGGTTCTTTTGAACTAGAGCTGCTTCAACTTTTTGGCGAAGAATAGATTCATCGAACAAGTCTTGAATACGAATACCAACACGGTTGATCTTGTCTGCATAAGTTGGACCAATACCGCGACCAGTAGTTCCAATTGCACGCTTACCCAAGAAACGTTCGGTGGTCTTGTCTAGTGACACGTGATAAGGAGTGATGACGTGAGCGTTTGCTGAAACACGTAGACGGCTAGTGTCAATGCCACGAGCATTCAAAGCATCTAGTTCTTCAAAGAGAACGTGCAAGTCAATAACAACACCATTTGAGATAACTGGAATAACACCAGGTGTCAAAATTCCTGATGGTAGAAGGTGCAATGCATACTTTTCATTGCCGATTACGACTGTGTGTCCGGCATTGTTTCCACCATTGAACTTCACAACATATTGAATGTGTTCAGCTAACAGGTCAGTAGCTTTTCCCTTGCCCTCATCGCCCCATTGAGCGCCTACGATAACAAAAGCAGGCATGGCAATCTCGTTTCCTTAGAGGTGAATTTACACCTTTATTTTACTTTATTGAGACTGCCGGTAACCTCGCCTAGCCCATTACTCCTTGGTAGGTTTGGTGGCTTTCTTGGCAGCTTTAGGCTTAGGTGTTTCAGCAGGCCAAGCTGCAGGTGCTGGACCTAGAACTTTGGCTGTTCTTTCAATAATTGTTTTGGCTACACGGCTATTGCCTTTGGTCTTATTTAGAACGCCTTTGGCAACAGCAGCTCCTGCAACGGCTTTCCTAGCAACTGCCACACCTTTAATAGCTTTGCCCTGAGGTAGAAATGCCACTACAGTTGCTGCAACTCCAACTGCCTTGCGAGCAATCTTCACAGCTGAGCTGTCCAAAATGACTACGAGATCGATGAGCTTTTGGTGCTTACCCTCATCTTCTTCATCAATGTCATGCACTTCAAGGGAAGTAAATACATAAAGCGAGACGGCTGATGAAAAGTCCTCTGAAGAACTATCGAATTCAGCTTCTGTCGCCATAAGTTGTTCATCCAGGATTTCCTGAATTTTGCGCGGAGAAGCTTTAGGGTTATCTGCTCGGAGTTGCTCTAATGCTGCAACAGCAAAAGGTTTCTTTGCCTCATAAGCCTTGTCTAGTGCCTCTCGGCTCTTGTCCTTAGCCTTGCCCGCTGTTTCTTTGGTCCAGGTAAATGCGCTCTTTGCGGCGTTTGCGACTGAATCTTTGTTTGGCTTCTTCATAGTGCCCTCCAGAAATATGTGTGCCCTTTTAGGAACGGATTCAGTGTATCAATTGCCATTGAAGACGTGCTGCTGAACCCACGCGTGCATGGTTATAGCTGCAGCGGCTGAGGCGTTTATGGACCTAGTAGAGCCGAACTGGGTTATCTCTAGGACTACGTCGCTTGCTTCTATGGCTTGCTCGCTAAGTCCTGGACCTTCTTGCCCAAATAGGAATACACAGGACTCAGGGAGCTTATAGGTTTCTATCTTTTGGCAGCCTGGAACGTTGTCTATGGCGATGATAGGTAGGTTCTCTTGCTTAGCCCAGGTTAGGAATTCTTCAACGGTTTCGTGGTGTCTGATGTGTTGATACCTGTCGGTAACCATGGCTCCGCGTCGATTCCAACGCTTATTGCCGATGATATGGACTTCTTGAGCGAGGAAGGCATTGGCATTTCTGACTATTGAGCCAATGTTTAGATCATGTTGCCAGTTCTCAATAGCTACGTGGAAAGGGTGACGCTTGGTATCTAGGTCTGCCACAATGGCAGACATCTTCCAATACCGGTATTGATCCACCACATTGCGGGTGTCCCCATTTGCCAATAGTTCGGGGTCATAGATGGAGTCAGGGTGGTCATAACCTTCAGGTAGGTCTCCCTGCCATGGTCCAACACCCCATGTTGTGAGCTCATGGCTTGGATTGTTTGTTTGTTCTTTATCTGACATCCACTCAAGCCTAACTACGCTAAAGGTAAAGTAGAACCATGGCTGAACGAAGAAAAATAGAGTGTTGGTTAACTGACATGGACGGCGTGCTTGTGCACGAAGGAAAGGCTCTTCCAGGGGCGGAAGAAGTTCTGAACCAGTGGAAGGCAGAGGGACTTAGGTTCCTAGTTCTTACCAATAACTCCATGTACACCCCTAGAGACCTGTCAGCAAGACTGAAGGCCACAGGACTAGACATTCCTTCCAGTGCGATCTGGACAAGTGCTCTAGCAACAGCTGACTTCATTGCCTCTCAGAAGCCAAAGGGTTCTGCTTACGTACTAGGTGAAGCAGGTATGACAACAGCTATGCATGAGATCGGTTACGTCATGACTGATGTAAACCCTGACTATGTGGTTCTAGGTGAAACCAGAAACTTCAACTTTGATTCACTAACTAAGGCAATCAGACTTATTAATAACGGTGCAAGATTTATTGCTACTAACCCAGATGCAACTGGTCCTAGTGCTGATGGCGTATTGCCAGCTACCGGTTCTGTCGCCGCTCTAATCACAAAAGCTACTGGTCGCGAACCATACATCGTAGGAAAACCAAACCCAATGATGTTTAGATCTGCGATGAACAAAATCAACGCTCACTCTGAAACAACCGGCATGATTGGTGACCGTATGGACACCGACATCGTTGCAGGAATTGAAGCTGGTCTTCACACAGTTCTAGTTCTAACCGGTATCGCAGATGAGGCAGAGATTAACAAGTATCCGTTCAGACCAAATGAGATCTTGAACTCTATTGGAGATCTTCTCAACTAGTTCTTAAAGTAAAAAACCGGTCACTATAGAGTGACCGGCTTTTCTACTAACTTGGAGAATTACTTGACTGTGAAAACCTTTGTCAGTGTCTTTCCGTTTGAGGTTACCTTGACGGTAATCTTTCCCTTCTTGACTGTGTATGAGTAAGCCTTCTTGTCAACAGTTGGAGTTACTGCAACTGGCTTTAGACCAGTGATGGTAACTACAGATCTCTTGCCCTTTGCGTAGCTAAGAGTCACAGTGATCTTGCGACCTGCAGCGGTTGCAGCAATAGATGTTGGTGGGATTGGCTTGTAGTAGTGGAACTCAACTGGAGAACCTGTGTTTACCTTGCCAGTGATTTCAGCAGAGATTCTTGAGAACTTAGAACCAGCTGGAATAGCAGTTGTTGATGTCTTTGGTGGAGCACCTGCAACTGTGTCTGAGTTGTTCAGGCTGAATGCGACAACACCAAAGGCGTCTGTTGTTCCAGTTAGAACAAGTTGATCTTCAGCTGTCTTCGTAGCGTTAGCTGGAAGTGCAGCAACGAAACCTGTTGCAGAGAAGATACCTGCAGCAACCTTTGCTTTAGCTCCTGAGTTAGCCAAGTTGATTCGAACCGTCACAGGCTGGTTCATAGCGTAGGAACCGTTAGCCTTCAATGCCTGGAATGCAACTACAGTCTTTGATCCGATAGGAGCGTAAGCCTGAAGAGTTCCATTGTTGTCTAAAGCGTTAGCCTTACCGTTTGGACCTTCAACTGCTCTTAGAGTCGGTGCAAGAAGTGAAATGCTTGCATCGCTTGCAGTGAAGTCCAAGCCT
>JBIILH010000010.1:0-18798 GCA_044232765.1 Rhodoluna sp.
GGGTTTAACTCGTCCATTCTGGCCTCCTCTCAGTGTCTATAAAGTTCAAGTAGAACATGAACCTTTTCTTAATTCTTGTGGTTATCTCCCACTTAGGTTGGTTAATATTCTTCTTCGGCGTGTCGCCCTAGTCGATTTTATCGATAACAGACCGGATTAGTTCCGATCTAATTACCGCAAAGTGAGATTCAATCTCACTGGCATACTCTGCAGCCCTTGATTTAGCTGAAGGGTCGCGTTGTTTCTTAACGCTGGCAACAACACCATTGATAAGACCCAGGTCTCTATCTGCTGCTGTTTTGATGCCACGAAGATGTCTTGCAGAAATTCCAAAGCGGGATAGTTGCATAAGAGATCGAGCAATCTCGATGTCACTGAATTCAAAAGGTCCTGCAGAGATTAGAGAGTTTGCCTGTGCTTCGGCAAGAAGTGTTTCGTTGATACCTGACTCGGCAACAAGCTCAAGTTTTGAAAACTTACGGTTAACGCTTGGTCTTCTAGTCGCTGAAGGAAGTGATGGCTGCTTACCTGCATCAATGTCATTAAGATATGACTTGATAACTCGAAGTGGGAGGAACTTGTCTCGCTGTAATTCAAGAACTAGTTTCACTCTTTCGATGTCAGTGTCACTGAACTTTCTGTAACCAGATTCAGTTCTGTGCGGAGTGACAAGACCCTGCTCCTCCAAGAAACGAATCTTGGAAGGGGTTAGGTCAGGAAATTCTGAAGTTAGAAGTTCAATGACTCGACCAATTGTCGAGAGCTTTACCGCTCTGGCTCCGAACAAGCTTGTTACTTCGCTACTTGCCATCTCTAGCTACTTCTCTTAGATGTGTAAAAAGTGAAGTGGTATTTACCAACCTGAACTTCAGCCCCGTTAAACAATTCAGCGGTTTCTACTCTCTTACCTTCAAAGTATGTTCCGTTTAGAGAGGTTAGATCCTTGATGGTGAAAACTGATCCGCTTCGAGATATTTCAGAATGTCTTCTGGAAACAGTTACATCATCTAAGAAGATATCTGCGTTAGGGTGTCTACCAATTGAAATCAAATCTGAGTCAAGTAAGAAGCGCGATCCTTTATTAGGTCCACGGCGAACAATTAGAAGCGCATTGCCTGTTGGAAGTGAATCTACAGCCTGTTGGTCTTCATCGCTTAGAGAATTAGCATCGACCGGAATCAGGTCTTCAGAGAACTTGTGAGTAGCGTCAACTGAATCAGCTGGGTCTTTGCGCTCGTTCACTTGCTCTCCTTCTTTGAGACAAGAATACTTGAATTTTCCCTGTCCATTTTCCGGATGTTATAAACCTGACGCACATAGATTGCCCCTGCCCACCAGTAGAGCCAGATACCCCAGAAGGCGAAAGCCCAGGCAATTGGGAGGATCACATTGGTCCAGCCAACAGGGAGGACATTAGGCAAAAGCATCAACGGGAAGGCATAAAGCAGGGCGAATGTGCCGGCCTTACCTGAGTAGTTAACCGGTAGGGGCCCATACCCTGCTTTAGCTAGGAAAGGGAATGTGAAGAAGAGTAGGAAGTCTCGCCCAACTACTACAAAAACTAGCCACCATGGAACTGCGTTGGTAATAGCTAGACCTAGCAAGGATGCCAAGATGAACAATCGATCCGCTGCTGGGTCTAAGAGCTGACCCAATCTGGTCATCTGATTGAGTTTTCTAGCTAGATATCCATCTAGCCAATCGGTGAAACTTGAAAAAGCAAGGACTGAGAAGGCTATAAGATTTTCATCGATAAGGATTAGCCACAGAAACACCGGCACAAGCGCCAAACGCAAAGCACTCAAGACGTTGGGCCAGGTGAGCACTTTATCGCTCAACTGCAGATTCTGATTCGGCATGCACTTAGATTATCTGCATTCGCTTGGCAAGCAGGTTTTCAACCCGCGCCTAGCTTTCCCCGGTTCAAGACTGAGCACATTACTTAGCAACTTCTGGCACTTCAGAATTACCGTTCTGAACAAGTTTGTCTGGAAAACAGAATATTGGAGCTCCCCGTCAGATGAACTCGCTATTCAATTCCGATAAAGGGGATAAAGGCTGCAAGAGTGGCGGTGAACGCAAAGATACCCAGGGAAATCAGAGAAATAACAAACTTTGTTTGACTACGACTGACTACAGCCGCAACACCCAAAAGAAACAAGCAAATCGCCATCAATACGGTGTAAAGAATTAGCTTGTCTGCATGAGTATTGAACGAATCTCCTTGTTTAGTCTGAGCCTCAGCCTCCGCACTCTTTTCTTCGTATGGGCCGAAAAGAAAATCTAAGTATTGCTCGTCTTCTTGTGGAGAGACGTACTCGCCAGTCAATTCACGTTCAGCTGAAGCTCGATCAATTGCATCTCCGAACTCCTCAGAGACGCCACCGAAATAGAGTGCATCATATTTCTCTTTTGCCAGCTCCGAAACCGATGAGTTAGACAATATCTCGACATTCAGCTGATCCAAAGCTACTAACGTCTGCGCATCCTGCGCGTACTGCTGGTTTGCTTCGAGATACATTGACTCTGCCTCAGTCTTTATATTTTGAGCCACTGTATATTCTTTGAACATTTTTGAGTCATACAACGACGCTTGAAATGAAACATAAGCTGTCGAGACTGAGACAATTCCCAATAGGGTCACGATTATTAGTTCTGAAAATTTCTGAAACCATGCGAACATTGAAAATCCTTCTAGACGAGTAGATCGTTATGAATTCAAGCTCTGGAGCCTAAACTTCCACTAGAGAGTATCATCCCAAGTACGATGTCGCTTTATTCTAAATGTTTCATTTTCGTTATGTTTAGGTAGTTTCGGACAACAAAATTGCAGACTCATTTGAGATTTATCCAAGAATTGAAAAAGAACCTAGCGCTTACGCTTTTCTCTTACTCTCATACCAAGTTCGATAGGAGTTCCTTCGAAACCGTAGGTTTCACGGAGTCTTCTAATAATGAATCTTCTGTAACCAGGATCTAGGAAACCAGTTGTGAATAGAACAAACTTAGGTGGTCTCGAGCTTGCTTGTGTTGCGAACAAGATTCTAGGCTGCTTACCTCCACGAACAGGGTGAGGGAACTCCATTGCTAGTTCCTGAATAAAGGCGTTTAGCTTTCCAGTTGGAATTCTTGTGTCCCAAGAATCAAGGGCAACTTCCAATGCTGGAACTAGCTTCTCTAGGTGACGACCGGTCTTTGCTGAGATGTTGACTCGAGGAGCCCAAGCTACGTGAGCGAGGTCCTGTTCGATTTCTCTTTCGAGGAACTCTCTGCGATCTTCATCCATGTTGTCCCACTTATTGAAAGCAAGAACTAAACAACGTCCTGACTCCAAAGCCATATCAACAATACGAATATCTGCTTCGCTGATCTTCTCGGTTACATCGAGAACTACTACTGCAACTTCTGCTCTTTCCAAAGCAGATGCTGTTCTAAGGGATGCATAGAAATCAGCTCCTTGCGCGAGGTGCACTCTTCTTCTGATACCTGCGGTGTCAATGAAACGCCAAACTTTTCCGCCAAGTTCAACTTGCTCATCAACAGGGTCTCTAGTTGTTCCAGCTAGGTCGTTCACTACTGCACGCTCTGAACCAACTGCTTTATTCAAAAGTGAAGACTTACCTACGTTCGGTCTACCAATGATTGCAACTCTTCTTGGCCCACCAAACTCTTGCTTAGCAACTGCTGATACCTCAGGAAGGACAGCGATGATCTTGTCTAGAACATCGGCTACTCCCCTACCGTGAAGTGCTGAAACAGGATATGGTTCACCCAAACCTAGAGACCATAGTGAAGCAGCTTCTGCTTCCATGCGCTCATCATCAACTTTGTTTGCTAGAAGCATTACAGGCTTCTTGCTAGCACGAAGCATCTTCACTACTCGTTCATCGGTTGCTGTTGGACCTACGGTTGCATCAACAACGAAAAGAACTGCATCAGCAAGTTCAACTGCGATCTCTGCTTGAAGGGCTACTGACTTATCAATACCCTTGGCATCAGGTTCCCAACCACCGGTGTCAACAAGTGTGTATTTACGACCGTTCCATTCAGCTTTATATGAAACACGGTCGCGGGTAACTCCTGGCTTATCTTCAACAACAGCTTCACGTCTTCCGATGATTCTGTTTACAAGAGCAGACTTACCAACATTTGGTCTACCAACAATTGCTAGCACTGGTAGAGCAGGAAGTAATACTGGAACGCCTTCAGCTGCTCCAATTTGTTCTAGGACTTCAATGTCTTCTTCGTCTAGCTCATAATCAGCAAGGCCGGCACGAAGCGCATTGACTCTCGCCTCTTCCTCATCGGTTGTGATTGAGTTCAGACGCTCAATGAACGCAGGGTCTAGCCCTTCTTCATGAAATTCTTGTTCGTCCATCTTTGCCTCTTACTTGTTGTTGACCGCAAGAGCAGTAATAGCTCTAACAGTCTGATCAAAATCAAGATCCGTGGAATCTACCAGCATTACTCCTGGGGCAGGCACGAGAAAATCAACTACTTTAGAGTCGTTTTGGTCGCGTTTAGTAACTTGATCGGCAACTACGGTGCCTTCTGGAAGTTCAGCGGAACGTCTACCTAGTCTAACTTCTTCACTAGCAGTTAGCAGAATACGAGTTTTTGCTTCAGGGAAGACCTTTGTGGTGATATCCCGACCTTCAACAATGACTCCGGCAAGACCTGAATGCTCAACTAGAGCCCTAGTTAGGTCCAACATGTACTGGCGAACCTGAGCTAAACCAGCAAAATGGCTTACCCCTTCGCCTACTTGAGGAGTTCTAATCTCGTAGGTGACATCCTTTTCGCCTACTTTTACCCAGTAATCCAATGGATCTAGCGAAATCGAATAGTCAAAGTTAGCCGCAATCTCTTCTGCTGTTGCATCAGCTACCACTAAGCCAAGATTCTGAACAGCATAGGTAAGAGCCCTATAGGCAGCTCCGGTGTCTAGGTAGCCGAAGCCTAGTTCCTTGGCACATGCCTTACTAACACTTGATTTGCCGGAACCTGCTGGTCCATCGATTGCAACGATATGCATTTAGCCTGCTAACCGCCAGCCATTTACTTTCAAAGTCTCAATTAGTTTTGGTTCAGCTGCAGGCAAGACAGATAGTTCCACTAGCCCAACCTGAGCACCTGTTGCGTGATCTAGTTTCAAGTCTTCGATGTTGACATCTGCATCGCCAATTTCATTCAGTAATCTAGCTAGCTCTCCAGGCTTGTCATCAATCATCACTACAACTTGTGAATATGAAGTGTTTCTAGAACCATGCTTACCTGGCAGTCGCGAGATTCCCTGGTTTCCTCTTTCAAGAACGCCGCCAATCTTGGCAAGAGATCCTGAACCTGAAACATCTTCGAGTGCATTAACGACTTGGCCTAAGTCTTCTTGGAAAGCTTTCAAAACTGGGATTAGTTGATCTGCATTCATAGAAAGAATCTGTAGCCATAGCTTTGGATCGCTTGCTGCAATACGAGTTGTGTCTCTAACCCCTTGACCCGCTAAAGCTAAATCAAAGTCATCTGCTCCAACCAATCTAGAAGCAAGAAGGCTTGAAACTACCTGTGGTGCATGAGAAATAAGTGCGACAGCTCTGTCATGTTCCTTGGCAGTAAGTCGCAAGGTGGTGGCACCAAGATCTAGTGCTAACTTTTCAACCACATCAACTGCTTCTGTGTTTGTGTTTGGCTCAACTGCGATAACCCAGGGTCTACCTGTGAAAAGGTCTGGTCTTCCTGAAAGAGCTCCGCCTTTTTCTCTACCGGCCATTGGGTGAGAGCCAACGTATCTTGATGTGTCAGCATTTGAAGATACTAATTCTTCAAGGATTGTCTCTTTGACGCTAGCAACATCAGTTACTACTGCATTTGGAAATCTGTTTAGAGCAGAGACGATACTTGCTGCTGTTACATCAGGTGGAACACAAACTACAACTACCGCTACATCATCACTTGCTTCTAGGTTTCTTCCAGCTCCGAAATCAATCGCAAGTGATTGAACTGCAGGTGATGAATCCTCTAGAGAAACATCAACATTTAGTTTGCGAAGAGATAGGCCAATGCTGGTGCCTAGTAGCCCAGCACCAATTACATGTATTTGACCTTTGGTGCGAGCACTCACTGAGCAATGTCCAATCTCAGAGCTGCAGCACCCCTTAGGTAAATGTGCTGAATTTCAGATCTTGGAATATCACAATCAGCGTTGATCATCACTCGGACAACTCTTGGCATAGAGCCTTTGACATTCATTTCAACAAAACACATGAGAGGAACATCACCGATGCCGAGCTCTCTCGCCGCTAGGGCTGGGAACTCGCTTGTGATATCCGGTGTTGCTGTGAAAAGAATTGAGATGAGCTGATCGGTGTGCAAGTTATTGGCATGCATCATCTTTGAAATCAACTCAGCGGTGAGCTTTAGTAGATGCTCACGATCATCTGAATCTAATTGGACTGCTCCACGGATTGCTCTAAACGCCACTTCTTCGTCCCTTCGGCTTAGCTTTGACTGATTGTCCGCCTTTGGACCTGGGTCTCGGTGCTCGCTGCTGTTTACCTTCTGCAGATTTCAGCAGAGCTCCAACTTCAACTTTACTTAGCAGTCTTGTTTGACCTGGCTTTAGTGGACCTAAATGCACAGGACCAAACTGTCTGCGGACTAGGTCTTTGACTGGATGACCGATAGCTTCAAACATTCTTCTAACAACTCGGTTTTTACCTGAGTGAATAACAATCTCAATAAGTGATTCAAAAGGGTTTGAATCAATCAAAGTTGCCTTGTCGGCATTCATCATGCCATCTTCAAGTTCAATACCTGAGGTTAGCTTGTTGATTTCCTGAGCTGTGACTGTTCCTTCTACTTTGGCAACATAAGTCTTAGTAACACCAAACTTAGGGTGAGCCAGCATGTTCGCTAGTTCACCATCATTGGTAAGAATCAATAGTCCTGATGTATCAGCGTCTAGTCTGCCCACGTTATAGATACGGTCAGAGCGAAGAGCATATTGACTTAGGTCAGGTCTACCAAACTCATCAGCCATTGAAGAAATAACTCCGATTGGCTTGTTCAATGCCATGTAGACACGAGATGCATCTAGCTGAATTGGAGTTCCTCGAACAGATACTTTGTCCACCTCTGGGTCTATACGGCTACCTAGTTCTTTAACTACCTTGCCGTTTACCTTTACAGCTCCGGATGTAATGAGCTCTTCGCTGGCACGTCTTGAAGCTACTCCTGCGTTAGCAAGTACTTTTTGAAGTCTTACGCCTTCATTTGATTCGGTCATTATTACTTACTAACTGAGATGTCGGAACCTAGTTCAGAGTTTGCATCTGGCAGGTAAGGGCTAATCAATGGAAGATCTTCCAAAGCATTGATTCCTAGTGTTTCTAGGAAGGTTGGGGTTGTTCCATAGTTGATGGCCCCTGTTTCACTATCTGTGAATAGTTCTGTGATTAGACCTCTACTGAGAAGAGTTCTGACAACACTGTCTACGTTCACTCCACGAATAGATGCAATCTGTCCACGAGCAATCGGTTGACGATAGGCAATAACAGCAAGCGTCTCTAGAGCTGCTTGAGAAAGCTTGGTTGGGTTTTCGTTAGAAATGAATTCGCGAACAGCCCATTCGTAATCTTCACGAACGAATACTCGCCATCCCCCGCCAACTTCACGAATCTCAAATCCTCTTGGACGAGTTCCGTTAACTCCATCAAAGTCATCTCTAACTGCAAGAACAGCTTGTTTGATATCTGGGACTGGAGTGTCTAGAGAGGTTGCTAAGTGAACTAGTGAAAGAGGAACCTCAGCAACCATAAGGATGGCTTCGATTGCCCCTTGAAGTGATTCAGGGTTGATTGGCTCATTGATTGCTAGAGATTCACGAGGGTCTTCAGACACAGCACTCTCCTGAGTCTCTACTTCTGGTTGCTCATCATGAGTCATAATCTGCTCCTAGTGCTGATAGTTGTGTTTCATCAAAATCATCTGCTTGCCAAGTGATCTGTAGTGGTCCTAGAGATTCACTTTGTTCAAAGGCAACTGCACCCAGACGGTAAAGCTCTAGGATGGATAGGAACCTTGCAACAAGCACGGCTCTATCTCTAACAGAGGCAATCAATTCGCGGAAAGTAAGTGTGTTAGCTGATCTAAGTAGAGAAACTACTTCTGCAGCTTGCTCTCTGATTGAAATTCTTGATGCGTGCAGGTGAGTAAGTCCAACTAGTGGAATTTCTCTGGGTGCCATTGTCTCTTCGGCAAGGCGGGCAAAGTCTTCAGGGGTTAGAGTCCATACCAGTTCAGGTAATTTCTGCTTGAATCTTTCTTCAAGGCGAACTGTACGATAAATGCGTCTTGATTCCTGGGTGATTGCGGTTTGGAACCAAACAGAAATGTCTTTGAATGCTCGGTACTGCAATAGACGAGCAAACAAAAGATCTCTTGCTTCAAGTAGAGCAACATCTTCAGGGTCAACAACTTCACCCTTAGGAAGTAGTTCGGCAATCTTTAGATCTAACAAGGTTGCTGCAACAACTAAGAATTCGCTTGCTTCTTCAAGCTGGTCGATCTCTTCAAGAGTTCTAACGTAAGCAATGAAGTCGTTAGTTACTTGACTTAGAGAAATAGAGGTTAGATCTAGTTGGTGCTTTGAAACTAGAGAAAGTAAAAGGTCAAACGGTCCTTCAAAGTTACCTATGTTTAGAGAGAAACCGCTTGAACTTGAATCGTCAACCTCACTATGGAGCGCAACCACGTTCAACCATCTCTCTTGCTAATGCACGGTAAAGTTCTGCTGCTTCAGATGAAGGTGCCGATTGAGTAACTGGACGACCAGCCTCTGATGAATCTTTAAACTTAACAGTGTGCTTGATTACAGTTCTGAAGACTGTGTCATCGTAGTCTTCGTAAAGTTGGTTCAACATATTTCTTGAGTGCAACGTTCTTGAGTCATACATGGTTGCCAAGATGCCATCAATCTTGAGACCTTCATTCAATCTCTCTTTGACAAGATCTACTGTGTGATTGATTAGAAGTTCTAAACCTTTAAGAGCAAAGTAGTCACAGGCAACAGGAATCATTACACCGTGAGCTGCAGTTAGTGCGTTAACTGTCAAAAGACCAAGTGATGGTTGGCAGTCAATCATGATGACGTCATAGTCGCCAAGTATTGGGCGAAGAACTCCAGCCAAGATTCTCTCTCGACCAGGTTCAGCTACTAGTTGGATTTCAGCAGCAGAAAGTTGAATGTTTGCAGGAATTAGATCTAATCCTGGAACTGAAGTGTTAACAATTACATCTTTAGCGCTGAGTCTTCTATCGAGCATTAAGTCATAGACAGTCTTCACATCTTCGTTGACAACACCAAGACCTCTTGAAAGAGCACCTTGAGGATCAAAATCAACTAGAAGAACTTTGCGACCATACTCAGCAAGAGCAGCTGCTGTGTTAATGGTTGTTGTTGTTTTACCAACGCCACCTTTTTGATTACAGAGGGCGATGATTCTCGCTGGGCCGTGACTAGTTAGTCTCTTGGGAACTGGAAACCGTCCGTCGGTGTTTTTACCTGACATTTGTCTAGTTTCCTCTCTGGCTTCACAGCAGTAAGTCCTTGGTTTCTAAGCCAACCAAGTCTGTATCTTTACCCCTAAATACTACCGCTGTGCTCGGGGGTGGCTGCTCGCATAGATCTCCCGTAGAGCATCCACGGTCAGCAAAGTGTAGATCTGGGTTGTTGTCACTGAGGCATGGCCCAAAAGCTCTTGGACTACCCGAACATCCGCCCCACCTTCTAGGAGATGTGTGGCGAACGAGTGCCTAAAAGTATGCGGTGAGACCTCTACCCCGAGCTTTGCTGCCAGGGCTGCATTACTGATTATCTGCCAGATGCTCTGCCTGGAAAGCCTAGAACCTCGCTGGTTCAGAAACAGGGCTGGGGTTCCCCGAGACAGAGTCGCAAGCGTTGGGCGCACTCTCACAAGATAGGCAGCTACTGCTGCCTGGGCGTACTTTCCAACTGGGACAATTCGTTCCTTTGAACCTTTACCGAACAGCCTGACAATTTCAGGGTCAATAAGATCATCTAGGTCCATGTTCACAATCTCGGATACTCTGGCCCCGGTTGCATAGAGAAGTTCAAGGATAGCTCTGTCTCTCACACGGATGATATCTCCTGCCCCAGCAACATCATCTGGCTCAGGGCCAGCTGCCTTGAGAAGAATTTCAATCTGTTGGATTGAGATTGCCTTCGGCAATCTTTTCGGTGCTTTGGGTGGCTTAACAGCAGCAGAAACATCGTTGTCGGAGATGCCTTCAAAAAGCATGAACTTATGAAAACCTCTTACTGCAGCCAAGATTCTTGCAACTGATGTTGCGACTAAACCTTTTTCAGAAACTAGAGCTTGAGCAAAGTTTCTAACAACTATCTCGGTTATCTCTGCTGAATCAGTGATGCCCATCTTTTCAAGAGCTTCAAGATACTTACCCAAATCTCGCTTATAGGCAAGAAGGGTGTTTTTCGCCATTCCACGTTCGATGGTCAGATGGCGAAGATAACCATCAACGCTTCTCTGTAGGCTTGCCAACTTTAGTCTGCTTTATTACTGAACAAACGTCCTGCTAGTGCAGCCTTGATTAGTCCATGGAACAGTGGGTGAGCCTTTGTAGGTCTAGATAGGAACTCAGGGTGAGCCTGGGTAGAGACATAGTAAGGATGAACTTCTCTTGGAAGTTCAACAAACTCAACTAGGTTTCCATCAGGTGAAGTTCCAGAGAAGACCAATCCCGCACCAGCTATTTGATCTCTGAAGCTGTTGTTAACTTCATAACGGTGGCGGTGACGTTCGTGAACTGTTGTCTTGCCATAAGTTTCAGCAATTACACTTCCCTCTTTAAGCTTTGCTTCAAAGAGACCCAGTCTCATCGTTGCCCCCATGTCACCTGAAGCAAGAATGTCTACCTGCTCAGCCATTGTTGCAATAACTGGATACTTGGTCTCTGATTCAAACTCAGTTGAAGAAGCACCTTCAAGACCAACAACGTTTCTTGCATACTCAATGACCATGCACTGCAAACCAAGACATAGTCCTAGAGTTGGGATGCCATTTTCTCTAGCAAACTTCAAAGCCCCTAGTTTGCCTTCGATGCCTCTAACGCCGAAACCACCTGGAACACAGATGGCATCCACATCACTTAGGTGAGCTCTCGCTCCATCTTCAGTGTCACAAAGATCGCTAGCAACCCACTTGATGTTTACCTTCACCTGTTCAGCAAAACCACCGGCACGAAGTGCTTCGGTAACTGAAAGGTAGGCATCTGGAAGATCAATGTACTTTCCAACGAGAGCAACGTTGACTTCAGTCAATGGTTCATGAACCGCTTTTAGTACGCTGCTCCATCTAGTCCAATCAACTTCCTTAGCAGTTAGCCCTAGGTGGTTGATAATGTATGAATCAAGTCCTTCGTCGTGAACAACGCTTGGGATGTCATAAATGCTGTTGGCATCTGCTGCGTTGATAACTGCCTTTAGTTCAACGTCACACATCAAAGCAATCTTCTTCTTGATTGCATCACCAATTGGTCTATCGCTACGGCAAACAATTGCATCAGGCTGAATACCAGTTGAGCGAAGGGTTGCAACAGAGTGCTGAGTTGGCTTGGTCTTTAGTTCACCACTTGGTGCTAGGTATGGAACAAGGGATACGTGAACGAAGAAGACTTTGTCTCTTCCAAGTTCATGTCGTACCTGACGTGCTGCTTCAATAAAAGGAAGTGATTCGATGTCACCTACGGTTCCACCGATCTCAGTGATGATTACATCAGGAGCTGGATCTTCAAAAGCTTGAAGACGCATTCTTCTCTTGATCTCATCGGTGATATGCGGGATGACCTGAACGGTATCGCCTAGGTAGCCACCGGCTCTTTCCTTACGGATAACTTCGCTATAGATCTGACCGGTAGTAACGTTGGCTGATTGTGAGAGGTTGATGTCTAGGAAACGTTCGTAGTGACCGATATCTAGATCTGTCTCAGCTCCATCATCGGTTACGAATACTTCACCGTGCTGGAAGGGGTTCATGGTGCCTGGGTCAACGTTTAGGTAAGGGTCGAGTTTCTGCATAACAACAGAAAGTCCACGGGCTCTAAGTAGGTTCCCCAAACTGGCGGCCGTCAGGCCCTTGCCTAGTGAGGAAGCAACCCCACCGGTCACAAATATGTGTCTTGATTTACCAGAATCCATCGCATCAGCCATGGAATTTAACATTAGCAGGTGCTCTGGCAAGCCTCCAACTTTGACTTATTAGACATGCCGAATGGCTTGAAAAGTTATCTCGAATTATGAATTCTTGGCGAGCTCTAAAAGCTCAAGGGCTGCAGATTGGGCAGTCTCCGAGTCAGACAATCCAGATAGCATCCTTGCTAGTTCCCCTGCTTTGGCTGATTGATCCAAGACCAAGACATCACTTGCGGTAAACATCGCATCCGAGGTCTTGATAATCGCCAGGTGCTGGTCAGCAAAAGCTGCTACCTGAGCCAAGTGGGTCACAACAATCACCTGAGCGTTCTTGGCTAACTTAGCTAAGCGACGGCCAACCTCAATTGCAGCTGCACCACCTACCCCAGCATCAACCTCATCAAAGATAAAGGTAGGAGCGCTATCGGATTCAGCAAGGATCACTTCAAGAGCCAACATGATTCTGCTGAGTTCTCCACCAGAAGCTCCCTTACCAATAGGTCTAGGCTCAGCCCCGGCATAAGACTCAAGTAAGAAACTCACATTGTCTAAACCTGTTGCTGAGAGTGTCTCTGTTGCATCAATTTCAACATGAAGTTTTGAACCAGACATCGCTAGAGCGACTAACTCACTGGTAACTCTCTCGCCTAATTGCTTGGCTGCAATCTTTCGGCTCTCAGATATCTCTTTAGCAAACTTCCTTGCTCGAGACTCTAAGTCAGCGACTCGAGTAGTTAGTTCTTCAACACGTTCTGTTGAGCTGTCTAGATCTAGAAGTCTCTGACTTGAATTCTTTTCATACTCAAGAAGATCTTCAATGGTTGGTCCGAATCTGCGAAGAGCAGATGTAATTTCACTTCTACGAGATTGGATTTCATCAAGGCTCATTGAGCTCTCTGATTCGAGCGATGATAGATAACTTGCTAATTCAACAGCTAAATCATTCAGATTCTCAATGACTTCACTCAGCTTTGCTGCAGTTGGCTCTAACGAAGAATCATGGCTTGCCGCGTTCTCAATTGCTTTGCGCGCCTTTCCAACTAAGCCAACTGCATCGACCCCATCAAAAGCATCTGACAGCAATGCTTCGTGAGCTAAGCCAACTGATGTTCTCAGGTCTTCGGTATGAGTTAGACGCTTAGCTAGATCAGCTAGCTCAACATCTTCATTTGGTTTGATTGCCAACTTAGCCAAGAGTTCAAGAGATTCAGTAAGTTCCTCTATTTGGGCGGCTCTAGTGGAATCACTCTTTAGAACTTCATCCAGTTGGGCTTTAGCTGAACGCCAAGAGTTAAAACTCTCTAGATACACAGCAAGTAGTTCTTGATGTTTACTTCCAGCAAACCTATCCAGAGCAACTCTTTGAGCAACTGGAGATTTCAATCTGATTTGGTCTGATTGGCCATGAACAACTACTAGATGCTCTGCTAATTCGTTGAGTAGACCAACAGGAGCTGATCTACCGCCGATTACTGCTTTAGACCTTGAATCATTTCCAACTGTTCTAACCAGTAGGAGTTCTCCGTCTTCAACAAGAGCACCTGCCTCTTCAGCTTTCTGAATCGCAGGGTTATTTGAATTTAGTTTCCAATTGCCTTCAAGAATCGCTTGAGGAGAGCCAGCTCGGATCATTCCTGAATCTGCTCTTGCCCCTAGTAAAAGACCTAGCGCTGTGAGCACCATTGTTTTACCCGCACCAGTTTCACCGGTTAGAACAGTAAGGCCTGGATGAAAGTTGAGTTTAGCTTCGCTAATGACACCGAGGTCGCGAATAAAAATGTCTTCTATCATTTGTTGCTGCTTTGACTAGCCTTGCTCTGTGTTTTCAGGGCCACGCCAGCCAGTCACAGGAAGTGCAAACTTCTTTACAAGACGATCCGTAAATGGGCCTTGACGAAGTCTTGCCAGTCGAACAGACTTTTGTGATTTTGAAACCTCAACTCTGGCACCAACTGGAAGGTCATGAGTTCTGCGTCCATCGCACCACAGCACACCAGTTCCTGCTGATCGATCTAAAACTTCAACGGCAAGAAGCGATCTTGGGCTGATCACCATAGGTCTAGAGAACAAAGCATGTGCTGATAGTGGAACCATCAGCATCGCATCCACGCTAGGCCAAACTACTGGGCCACCAGCACTGAATGCATAAGCTGTTGAACCAGTAGGAGTAGCCATGATGATTCCATCGCAACCAAAACTAGATAGTGGCTTCTTATCTATTTCAACAATTACTTCGAGCATTCGCTCAGCAGCACTCTTTTCAACTGTTGCTTCGTTTAGTGCCCAAGTTCTAAAAACTTCTTTTCCACCTACAAGGACGCGAACATCTAGAGTCAATCTCTCTTTGACTATGTAGTCACGATCTACAACTCTGGCTACCGCGTTAGAGAAACCTTCTCGTTCGCTCTCAGCTAGGAATCCAACATGCCCTAGGTTGATACCCATCAAAGGTGTCGCTGTTTCTCTAACTACTTCAGCAGCTTTCAAGATTGTTCCATCGCCACCTAGAACCATCACCAGTTCTAAGTCCTTTTCAGGCACAGTTACACCTAATTCAAGGACGTGTGAAAGAAAATCACTCGGCTGGTTTCTGTTTGCCTGAAACTCTTGAATCTCAGTGATTTGCTCTGAAGTCATTACTGGGCTGAGCTTGGCTGAAACCAATTGTTCAACAGCTTCTTGGGTAGCGGTAACTGCTTCAAGTCGGCCGGTATGCGCGACTAACAGAATGTGTCTAGATTCGCTCATTGTCCCAATCGCCTCCTTGAATTAAGCACGTTCTTTAGCTAGTTCGTCAATTCTGCCAGACCAATCGATGCTGTGGTCAGTCTCCACAGAATTTAGCCAGACCAAGAACTCAACATTGCCGTGGGTTCCAGGCAATGGAGACTTGATTAGCCCTTGAATATTCAAGCCCTGAGCCTTAGCTTCTTCAAGTACCTGTCTTATTGCCGAAGCCCTGAGTCTGTGGTCATTGACTATTCCTGAGGCATCGAGAGACTTCTTACCTACCTCAAACTGAGGCTTGATCAATAGTACGAAGTTTGCCTTAGGTGCAACCTGAGCCATTTGAGCTAGAACAAGGGTAAGAGAGATAAAACTTAGGTCAGCGACCACCAAAGATATGGTGTTGTCATTGAGCTTCTGATCTAGTCTTGAACCTAAGACCTTCTGCAGGTTTTCCTGGGTCATATCTCTTGCATTGAAGTTCTCAATGTTGACGACCATGCGGTTTTCAAGCAGAGACTCAGAGAGTTGTGAATGACCAACATCTAAGGCAATTACCTTTGATGCTCCATAACGCAAGAGAACATCGGTGAACCCACCAGTTGATGCTCCAACGTCTAGACAGATCTTGCCAACTATTTCAATGTCAGTGAATTCTTCAAGAGCTGCCGCAAGCTTGTGTCCTGCTCTTGAGACATAGTCAATGGCCTCAAGAACAACTAGCTCGGCTGCATCTGTAACAGGTTGTGAAGACTTTCTAGCCTCTCGCCCATCGATAAATACTCGACGAGACTCAATCAAACTTGATGCTTGATTTCTAGATCTAGCTAGACCTCGCTCAACTAGAGCAACGTCAAGACGTGTTGAATTCTGATCCAACTTCTTACTCGTTGGATTCGTCAGAAGCGGCGTTTAGTTGAGCTTCAAGTTTTGCCTTTAGTTCAGCAAACGCTTGAGGTTGCTCATCCAAACTAAGTTCAGCAATTCTTGCTAGCTCAGTCTCGAGTTCATTTAGCCTGTCGTTCATTTATGCCTTCTTTTCGTAGAGTTCACTCTGCACATTCAAGAAGTGAATGTGTTTTCCTGAATTCCAAATAACCATACAAGCCGCTCTGAGTGCTTCTATAGATTGCGGATTACCTTCTGTAACTAAAACTTTATCGCCTAGCAATTCAACACTAGCCTTACCGCAACTCCAGCCTCGCTTTGTCTGCTTAGGCTCTTGGTATTTCTCCAATAGTTCATCGAGGCTTGCGATGATGTAGCTAGGTCTTTCTTCTGACTTAGCAGCTAAGACATCTTTACGAGTTGAAACACCGGTTAGAACCAGAACGCTTTTGATGCCTGCCCTATTAGCTCCAAGGATGTCGGTGTCCATGCGATCGCCTACAAACACAGGGCTCTGAGGCTTGTAGAGATTCAGTGCAGTTTGGAAAATTGCTGGTTCAGGTTTACCTGCAACTATTGGTAGTTGTCCAACAGCTGTATGCACTGCACCAACTAGTGTTCCGTTACCTGGTGCTAATCCTTTTTCTTGAGGCAAGGTCCAGTCATTATTTGTTGCTACCCAAATAGCGCCGTTTTGAATTGAATAAGAAGCTTCTGCCAAATCTTTCCATGAAACATCTGGTGCGAATCCTTGAATTACGGCTTCGGGTTTGTCATCACTGGATAAAACGATTTCAAAACCACCTGATAAAACTCTTGCTCTTAAGCCATCGCCGCCAACAACCAAAACTTTTGCTCCTGGTGACAACTTTGTTTGTAAAAGTTCAACTGCAGTTTGTCCCGAAGAGATTATGTCTTCAGGTTTCGCTTGCAAACCAAGATCTAAAAGTTGCTTCACGATAGTTTCAGGTTTTCTTGATGAGTTATTTGTCACATAGCCAACAGGTATTCCATTTGCTGTAACAGTGTTTAGAGTTTCGACAGCATTTTTAATTGCAACAGTGCCTTCGTAAACTACGCCATCAAGATCAGCCAGTAGCAAATCATGTTCACCCCAAATTTTATTAGCGACCACGACCAGGTCCTCGGCTCCTACCCTTAGGTGGGCCGCCAAATCCTTTTCCACCACCGCGAGGTCCGCCGCCGCCAGCTGGTGGACCGCTACTTCTCGGACCTGAATTGAATGGTGGACGCTTTGGCTTATCTCCCGAGCTACCCGGAGCATCTCTGTTTGGGCGATCTGGCTTAAATGAGGAATCCCGAGACGCCCTGGTACCGTGTTCATGCTGGGATTTTGAGTGACGGTCCAGTTTTGACGCCTCGGGAATCTCAATCTCCTCAATTACTGAGAAGACCTCGTTCTCGGGGTTTTTATTCCCGAGGAAGTGAAGCTCTGCACGATCTGCAAGATCGAACCACTTCTTTGCTTCACTTTCTCTGTTCCCAATTATAAGGGTTTCTGCATAGGCACGGAAGAGGTTTGTGGAAAACTCGAAAACTTTTGTTGGATCTAGTTCAGGAATCTCAAGTTCAGCTAAAGCCAGGCCATTTTGACCTAGGTCAAGCCTTGCTCCAGACATAACAATGGCTAGATTAACCCTTACGGAGGCAGGAAGTGACTTCCTGTCCACAGAACGTCCTAGTTCTAGCGCTTTTTCAGGTCTACCCAAGCCTCGTTCTGAATCAACCATGATTGGAAGCTGGTCATTAGATCCAGATAGACGTCTATAAGTAGTCAATTCACGGATGGCAAGGCCATAGTCCCCCACCTGGTAGGCAGTAACACCCAATGTCTCACGAACAATTGCAATACGACCAGCTCGTTTAGCAGCTGCTAGAGCATGCTTGTGAGCTAGATCTGGGTCTTGGTCATGCAAAAGGCTGACCATCGCCAGGTGTCTTGCTGTCATCTCTGCATTTTCAGCAGTCAAAGTCTTTAGTTGAACCCTGATACCAAGTTCCAGGTCCTGATCAGTGATTTCATCAGGAATCATTGGAGACTTAGCAGCATATTCATCTCTAGGAGTTGCAACACGAGTCTGCCAGTCAGGGCGTGACTCACGACCACCACTGCGGAGCTCTGCTCCTGCTGGTTTACGTCTATCATCGCCGCCTGCGCTTCTGCGGTCTTTTGGTGCTGGCTTATCGTTCATCATGTCTCCTATAAACATTAAAACATGTCTGTTAAACAAAAAATGGCCACCTTGAATCCAAGGTGGCCATTTTTCTAAATTAAGTCCGGCGGTGACCTACTCTCCCACAAGGTCCCCCTTGCAGTACCATCGGCGCAGAGAGTCTTAGCTTCCGGGTTCGGAATGTAACCGGGCGTTTCCCTCTCGCTATGGCCGCCGAAACACTATTGAGTTATGTGAATCGTTGACACACAGTGAAGTGTGATCTTTAGATTCCCGAACATATCTCGGGAACCACATAGTGGACGCGAACAAAAAAATTGTGTCAAGTTATTGGCTTATTAGTATTGGTCAGCTCCATGAGTCTTTAGTCCTCACTTCCACATCCAACCTATCAACGCAGTAGTCTACTGCGAGCCTCTCGACCGAAGTCATGGAAATCTCATCTTGAAGCAAGCTTCCCGCTTAGATGCTTTCAGCGGTTATCTTTCCCCAACGTAGCTAATCAGCGGTGCTCCTGGCGGAACAACTGACACACCAGAGGTTAGTCCATCCCGGTCCTCTCGTACTAGGGATAGGTCTTCTCAAATTTCCTGCGCGCGCAGAGGATAGAGACCGAACTGTCTCACGACGTTCTAAACCCAGCTCGCGTGCCGCTTTAATGGGCGAACAGCCCAACCCTTGGGACCTACTCCAGCCCCAGGATGCGACGAGCCGACATCGAGGTGCCAAACCATGCCGTCGATATGGACTCTTGGGCAAGAT
>JBIILH010000011.1:0-18558 GCA_044232765.1 Rhodoluna sp.
GCCTTCACAGAAGTAGCCGCTGTTACCGGTATTGCTCTAACTAAGTTAGACGGTAGTGCTAAGGGTGGAATTGTTTATGCCATCCAAGATCAGTTGAATATTCCTGTCAAACTAGTTGGTGTTGGTGAAGGTATCGAAGACTTTGGTTTCTTTGATGCTAAAGAATTTGCAATTGGGTTAGTAGGTGAGCGATAAGTGTTTGGAAATCTTTCAGAGCGTTTAGTTGAAACGTTTAAGGGTCTTCGTGCCAAGGGAAAGCTCTCTGCTGCTGATATCGACGCAACCCTAAGAGAAATCAGAAAAGCACTTCTAGAAGCTGACGTTGCTCTAGAGGTAGTCAAAACCTTTATTGCATCAGTTAGAGAACGTGCTCTTGGCGATGAAGTATCTAAAGCACTAAACCCTGCTCAACAGGTAGTTCAGATTGTTCAAGAAGAACTGATTGTTATCTTGGGCGGGGAAGCAAGAAGAATTCAGTTTGCTAAGAACCCACCAACAGTAATCATGCTTGCTGGTTTGCAAGGTTCTGGTAAAACAACCCTTGCTGGAAAGTTAGCACTATGGCTGAAAGAGCAGGGTCAAACTCCACTGTTGGTTGCCTGTGATCTGCAGAGACCAAATGCAGTGAATCAACTTCAAGTTATTGGTGAACGCGTTGGTGTTCCTGTATTTGCTCCTGAAGCAGGTAACGGATCGGGTAACCCAGTTAGCGTTGCGAAAGATTCAATCAAGCACGCGAAACAAAAGCAGTTCTCTGTAGTCATCGTTGACACCGCAGGTCGTCTTGGTATTGATGAAGAGCTAATGAAGCAGGCTAACGACATCAGGAAAGCAACAGATCCTGATGAAGTGCTCTTTGTTATTGACTCGATGATTGGGCAAGATGCTGTAAATGTTGCTAAAGCCTTCGAAGATGGTGTTGGCATTACTGGTGTAGTTCTAACCAAGCTTGATGGTGATGCTCGTGGCGGTGCTGCTCTATCTGTTGCTCAAGTAACTGGCAAACCAATTCTGTTTAGTTCAACAGGTGAAGGCATGGATGCCTTTGAACCTTTCTACCCAGATCGCATGGCATCTCGTATTTTGGATATGGGAGACATTCTCACCCTTATCGAACAGGCTCAGAAGTCTTTTGATGAAGAAGAAGCCATGGTCATGGCAGAGAAGATGGCCAAGGATACCTTCACTCTTGAGGACTTCTTAGAGCAGATGCAGCAGATTAGAAAGATGGGCTCAATCAAGAGCATGCTCGCGATGATGCCTGGAGCTGGAAAGCTCAAAGGTCAGCTAGATAACATCGACGAAAAAGAGATTGACCACACCGAAGCAATCATCAGAGCAATGACTCCGAAAGAGCGAAGAGATCCAAAGATTCTCAATGGCTCAAGAAGACTTCGTATTGCTAAGGGTTCAGGTATGACCGTTACTGACGTGAACTCACTGGTCAACAGATTTGAACAAGCAGCCAAGATGATGAAGACCATGGCTAAGGGTGGAAATCCGGGGATTCCTGGAATGCCTCCTGGTATGGGTAGGGCAGCAATGCCTAAGCAGAACAAGGGCAAGGCTAAAAAGGGAAGTAAGTCAGGTAATCCAGCCAAGCGAGCTGCTGAAATAGCCGGTATTCAACCTCCTAAGCAAGATAATTCAGGATCTTCCTTCGGTTTAGGCGGGTAGTTGGTTGCTCAGGCCAGTTATTTCTGGCACAATAGAGAGGTTGCCTGCAGCTTGACCCTCTAACCAAGCTGAATGGGCAACCCATTAGAGCTTTTCTACCGAGTGTGCCCCCACGCTCACGGTTGATTGTTCGCCCCAATTCATAAACAGGAGCATTGTGGCTGTAAAAATCCGCCTAAAGCGTCTCGGAAAACTGAAGACGCCTCACTACCGTATCGTTGTAGCAGATTCACGTAAAGCACGTGATGGTCGCGTTATCGAAGAGATCGGTCGTTACGTACCAACTAACCACCCATCAATCATTGAAGTTAACTCAGAGCGTGCTCTGTACTGGCTAGGTGTTGGTGCACAACCAACCGAGCAGGTACTAGCTCTTCTAAAGCTAACCGGTGACTACCAGAAGTCGAAGGGTGACGCATCTGCAAAGAACACCGTCCTACCTCAGATTCCTAAGGCAGTCTTCGAAGCCGACACAAAGAAGAAGCCAGTTCTAAAGCCTCGTGAAGAGATTGTTGTTAAGAAGCAGGCTGACAAGGTTGCAGAAGATGTAATCGATGCAGTTGTTGATGCAGCAGTTGCTGAAGGCAACCTAGAAGACGTAGTAGAAGCAGCAGCTGAAGTAGTTGCAGAAGTTGCAGCCGAAGAAGTTGTTGCAGAAGTAGCAGCTGATGCAGCTGAAGTTGCAGAAGAAGCAGCAGCAGAAGTTGCTGCAGCTGATGAAGTTTCAGAGGGCTCACCTGCTGAAGCTGAAGAAACCAAAGAGGCTTAATAAAGTGTTATCCGCTGCGCTCGAACACTTGGTCAAAGGTATTGTTGATCATCCTGAGGATGTCAACGTCACTGAACGCTCAACTAATCGTGGAGATTTGTTAGAGATTCACGTTCACCCTGACGACCTTGGCCGAGTTATCGGGCGCAACGGACGCACTGCCAAAGCCCTCCGCACCATCATTAACGCTCTTGCCGATGGCAAGAAGGTGCGCGTAGACGTAGTAGATAACAATTTCTAAGCAGACCACCCTTCGGGTCGGTCGGTTATTAAAGGCCCACGGCCTAAAAGGTGCTATCAAGCTAGAGCTATACACCGACACCCCAAACGAACGTTTTGTTCCAGGTGCTACTTTCGAACTTCAAGTTCCAGAAACATCTCCTTGGTACGGTAAGTCGATTACTGTCAAGGAAATGCGTATGTATAACGCTCAGCCAGTTCTATTCCTTGAAGGAGTAGAAACGAGAGAAGATGCAGAGACACTCATCAAAGCAATTCTTCTAGTTGATCAAAACCTTGAAGAACTACCAACCGAACCTGATGCCTGGTATGACCAGCAGTTAGTTGGGCTAAGTGTTCTTCGTGATGGTGTTGAAGTTGGCTCAGTTGTTCGAGTAGAACACTTCCCAGCTCAAGACATGTTGATTGTTCTTACCTTAGATGAGCGTGAAGTAATGGTTCCTTTTGTGAAGGCTATTGTTCCTTCAGTGGACATTGCAGCTAAGACTGTTACTGTCACACCACCTAATGGTTTATTTGAAGAGATTGAATCTGAGTAATGAAGATTCAAGCGGTAACGATCTTTCCTGAGTATTTCTCAGCATTAGATATCTCTCTGTTGGGTAAAGCTCAAGAAAACAAAGTTATTGACTTCAAGGCTGTAGATCTTCGTGATTACACCCACGACAAACACAAGACTGTTGACGATAGCCCTTATGGCGGTGGAGCAGGCATGCTTATGAAGCCAGAGCCTTGGGGCGAAGCTCTAGATGAGCTACTAAACCCTGATGGTACAACTGTGTTGATTGTTCCTTCCCCTGCTGGTGAATTGTTCAAGCAGGCTACCGCTCAGGAGCTTTCAGCTAAAGAACACATTGTGTTTGCCTGTGGTCGATACGAAGGTATTGACCAGAGAGTCTTCGATTGGGCTAAAGACAAGGCTGAAGTAAGACTTGTAAGCCTTGGGGACTATGTCCTAAACGGTGGGGAAGTAGCGGCTTTAGCCATGATTGAGGCTATTGCTCGACTGATTCCCGGGGTTATCGGTAATGCTGAGAGCCTGACTGAAGAGTCTCACTCAGATGGTCTTTTGGAGTATCCAAGCTACACAAAGCCAGCCTCTTGGCGGGGATTGGATGTTCCTGAGGTACTCAGAGGCGGCAATCACGCTGAGATAGCTAAATGGCGTAAAGAGCAGTCTTTGGAGAGAACAAAGACTGTTAGGCCTGATCTTCTAGAGGGCTAGCGTTGCTTGGGCTGGGTTTTTGTGGCAAGATGTACAGGTTGCCTAAATAAAGCTCTGCCGCAGGGGAGATTAGGGAACAAGCAATCTCAAGAAACTAACAAATACCCGTTATTGACCTGCAGGCAAGAACAGAAGGCAGAAAAATGCAAATTCTAGATTCAGTAGATCTACCAAACCTAAAGACCGATGTCCCAGCATTCCGCGTAGGAGACAACGTAAAGGTCCACGTAAACATCATTGAAGGTAGCCGTAGCCGTGTGCAGGTTTTCCAGGGTGTTGTTATCCGTCGTTCAGGTTCAGGTGTCCGCGAGACATTCACCGTACGTAAGGTAACTTTCCAGGTTGGTGTTGAAAGAACTTTCCCAATTCACTCTCCAGTTATCGACAAGATTGAACTTGTCTCACGTGGTGCAGTTCGCCGTGCGAAGCTTTACTACCTACGCGACCTGCGTGGTAAGAAGGCGAAGATCCGCGAGAAGCGCGACAACACAACTTCAGCTAACTAGTTCTTAGATAGTTCACAGGCAAGGGCAATAACCTTCCATCATGGCTAAAAAAGAAAAAGTTGAAAAGCCAATCAAAGGCCCTTTCAAAGCTTCTAGAGAGAAGCTGAGAAAGATAAAGTCCAAGCACGTTCTGCTTGCCTTTGTTATTGACACGATAGTAATCCTTGTCTCGGCTTTAGCAATCTCTTTTCTTATCAAGACATTCCTGATAAGAACTTTCTATATTCCATCTGGTTCGATGTTTGATACTTTGCAGATCAACGATCGAATCATGGTTAACCAACTAGTGCCAGACATTATTCCTTTGGAACGTGGGGATGTTGTCGTATTCAAAGATCCAGGTGGCTGGCTTGGAACTATTGAAAAGAAACCAATTACCAACCCGATTGCTCAAGTAGGTGACTTCCTGCTTTCAGTAGCTGGTCTAACAACTCCTGATAACAACCAACATCTTGTAAAGAGAGTTATTGGTAAGGGCGGAGACAGAGTTGTTTGCTGTGATGTCGATAACCGCATCACAATCAATGGCAAAGCCATCATCGAACCATACCTCGCTAAAGATTCCAATCCGTCTAACACAGAATTTGATGTGACAGTGCCTAAGGATTCTTTCTGGGTAATGGGAGATAACCGAGGTAACAGCGAAGATTCTAGATATCACGCTGACACACCTGGCAAAGGTTTTGTTTCAAAGAACTATGTTGTTGGACGTGCCTTTGTAATTTCATGGCCTTTCCAAAACTTCACCTGGCTAGATAACTATCCAAATGTCTTCAAAGACGTCCCAACTCCCAAGCCTTAGTTTCGAGAACTCGTTCTTTGAAACGGGTACTCGATTCATAATCGGCATAGATGAAGTTGGCAGAGGGTCAATAGCTGGACCAGTTGCAGTTGGCGTAGCCCTTTTAGATAACCAAAGAGATCTTCAAAGTTGGCCTGAGAAACTCAAAGACAGCAAACTCATCTCCGAAAAAGTTCGTGAAGAGATCTACCCTCTAGTTTCAGCATGGGTAAGCGGCTGGGCAGTTGGCATGGCAACGGTTGAAGAGATTGAAACCAAGGGCATTGTAGAAGCGCTTAGCCTTGCTGGAACTAGAGCACTAGAACAACTGGTCAGAGACCCAGCGCTTCGAGAGGCTATCGCCAAAGACGGAGTCATGCTCATCCTTGATGGTTCACATAACTGGCTAGGCAACAAGTCCTTAGGCATGCCTGTGACTGTAAAGACAAAGGCTGATCGCGACTGCGTATCAGTAGCCTCAGCATCGGTACTTGCGAAGGTCACTAGAGACAAGCTAATGCACGAAATCAATCAGGAGCACCCAAACTATGGGCTTGATTCAAACAAGGGCTATGCCTCAGAGAGCCACATTGCTGCTCTCAAGGAATTTGGCCCATCCCCAGTTCATCGCCTAAGTTGGCTAACCAAGATTCTTGCGAGATAGACTTTTACCCACATGGACGAGAACGATTTTGACGATTATGACCGCGAGGCAGAGCTAGCCCTCTTCCGCGAGTACAGAACAGTTGCTGACACTTTTAAGTACGTCATTGAAACCGAACGCAGACTTTATCTAGCTAATGAAGTTGAGTTCAAGAGAATAGATACAGCAACAGATTTCTACTTTGAACTAGTCATGAGTGATGTTTGGGTCTGGGACATCTATAGAACAGACCGCTTCGTGAAGAGCGTTAGAGTACTTACCTTCAAAGATGTAAACATCGAAGAGCTAACCGGCAAGGCATATGATCTTCCTAAAGAACTAACAGTCGGCGAATAGCCACCACTTCTCCACAACCTATAAGTTCCCAACCTCAAATAGATCTATTCCCTGCACACTCATCATGTGATTGATGAAAAACTAAAAGCCGCAGCAACCTGGAGTTTGTTATGTGAACCAGGGGATTCCATGGCCGGCATGCTCAGAAGAATCCTTGGAGTTGAAGAATCTCTATACGAAATCAGAAGAGCTAAGTCTGCAAAAGACTTGATTCCACTTCTTCCTAACGACTCCTTTAGAGCACCTCAATTCATTTCTACTCTTGAAGATTCCCTTGAGTGTTGGAAACGAAGACTGCAAGTAGTAAATGTCGATAAAGCAATAGAAACTCTCTCAACACTCAGCGGGACACTACTCTCAGCAGAGTCACCACTTTGGCCCAAGGGTTTATTTGATCTAGGAGATTCAGCACCTGCTGTGCTTTGGGTGTTGGGGCAGGCAAACACATTACAGAATCAAAAGACACTTTCAATAGTTGGTTCGAGAATTGCAAGTAACTACGGATTGGAGGTAAGTAGAGAATTAGTGAAGACAGCTGTTGCAAGAGCCTTCGTAATAGTTTCAGGTGGAGCTCAAGGCATAGATGCCAGTGCTCACAAGAACGCTTTGTTCTTCGGTGGTAAAACTATTGCAATCATGGCTGGGGGATTAGACAGGTTGTATCCAGCAAAGAATCTGGATCTGTTTCAAGAAATTCAACAATCCGGTGCAGTGATTTCTGAAATGCCTCCAGGCACTGCTCCTGCCAGATGGCGATTCCTGCAACGCAATAGGTTGATTGCAGCTATTGGACAGGCAACAGTTGTGGTTGAAGCAGGTTTTAGATCTGGCTCAATCAATACAGCAGGACATGCAAACGAATTAAATAGGTCAGTTGGGGCTATCCCTGGTCTTATCAACTCAACGAGATCAGCTGGCTGTCATCGCCTAATCAAAGAACGAAGAGCTGAGCTCATCAGCACTCCTTCAGATCTTGAGGAGTTGCTTGGGATTTGGGCCAAGGAGGTTTCTAGCGAAGTTCACCTCAGTGGACTGCAGACAAGAGCTCTAGATAGTTTTGGTTCCTTTGAACAAGGAGCTGAAAGAGTTGCTCAGATTTCAGGGATGACTCTGAATGAGGTGGGGTTTGCTCTGGATTCTCTTTCAAAGCTTGGTTTGGTTGTTCAGACATCCAACGGATGGGTTAAAACTTCAAATACGCTTTGAAGTATGCAGAGTGAAATAGCACTTCAAGGGCAGCGGTTCGCTGACAACCTTGACGCTGCTCGCGGCTACTCAGCAAACACTGTGAAGAGTTATCTAAGCGATGTCCTAGACCTTGCGGGTTATCTTGCAAGTAAAGAAGTTACTCAAGTAAAAGATATCGATCTTGAACTACTCAGAGATTGGCTTTGGGAAGTAAGCCAAAGACAATCTGCAAAGAGCACACTCGCTCGAAAGAGCGCAGCGATTAGATCATTCACGGCATGGTTAGCTGCAGAAGATTTAGTAGTGGCTGACCCTGGTCAAAGGCTCAAGTCACCGAAGGCAGATAGACATCTTCCAAAGGTTGTTGCTAAAGAGTCTTTAGAAGATGTCTTTGGGCAGCTAAAGGCTTTAGCTAGCGAAGGTGATGCATCTGCTGTTCGAGATCTTCTGGTCTTTGAGTTGCTGTACGCAACTGGTTGTCGTGTCAGTGAACTCTGTGGTTTGGATTTAGTTTCAGTAGACCTTGGTCGAAATATCCTTCGCGTTATTGGTAAGGGCTCAAAGGAAAGAGTTGTTCCATTCGGTTTGCCAGCTAGAGATGCTCTAGACAGATGGCTCGATGTTAGAGGTGCACTTAACCCAGCTCCCGGTGAACAAGCACTGCTTCTAAATACCAGAGGCAAAAGACTTGGAGTTAGATCTGTTTATCAATTGGTAGCAAGTCTTCTGATAAACACTTCAACAGGAGTTGCAGGCCCTCACACTCTCAGACACACAGCTGCTACTCATCTACTCGATGGTGGAGCAGATCTTCGTGCCGTTCAAGAACTTCTCGGACATGCAAGTCTTGGCACTACTCAGATTTACACTCACGTTTCTGTCGACAGACTAAGAGCTGGATATATGAACGCTCATCCTCGAGCCTGATAAACAAGTCTTGATGGACTTAGTCCTCCAATAAGAGCTAGGGGAGAGAAATAACCAGCTTCTGATCTTGTGCCGAAGTGCAAACAAGTTTCAGAACAGTGCCAGATATATTCAGGGTCTGGTTCACAAACCAGACCGATTTCCTCACCCATGAGAACATAGGTTCCTTCAATCAACTTTGAGCATACTGGCTCTAAGGAAGCCGTCAGGCTGTTGCCAAACCTGACTGAAATGACATTCCGGTAGCCAACCTTGCCAACGAAGCTGATCTCGCCATCGGCAGGGGATAGCACGGGTTCTCCAATCTGAGTAGCCAAATCAATGCCCCGATGGCCCTCGCCATACTCAGTCATGGGTGCAATGTAGTGATTTAGGGTGTCTTCGGGCCTTTGAAAGGCTAGGGGCATGGCTAAAGGGAGTACTTGGACCGAGGAATTGGCTGGAGATACGGCTAATGTACTGGTTATTAGTAGCAAGAAGAGGGTCTTCATCGTGGTCATGGCTCAAGTATCGGTAGGGCTCAGATTCAAGGGGATGGAACCTATAAGAAGGGTGGAAAACCCCTGAATACCGCTGCTATGCTTATAACTAGCGGTCAGCCGTAAAATCCTTTGAAGAAATTCATAGGTTATTTATGTGCAGACCGACTTCGCGTGTCGAACAACATACCGATTTGTCAGTCCCAAAGCTTCACGGGTAAATCGGATGCGGCACCAGGTGTGTTGAGCAACCGCTCTTCACAATCAACTGATCGGCGCATTATTGTGCCATAAAGGAGATACTGCCATGGCAGTAGTAACCGTTCGCCAGCTGCTAGACAGCGGTGTTCACTTTGGTCACCAGACCAGACGCTGGAACCCTAAGATGAAGCGATTCATCTTAACTGATCGTTCAGGCATATACATCATTGACTTAGCTAAGTCACTAACCCACATCGACCAGGCATACGAGTTCACAAAGAACCTTGTTGCTTCAGGTGGATCAATCATGTTCGTTGGAACTAAGAAGCAGGCTCAGGAAGCTATTGCTACTGAAGCTCAGCGTGTGAACATGCCTTACATCAATGAGCGCTGGTTGGGTGGTCTATTGACCAACTTCCAGACTGTCTCAAAGCGTCTAGCTCGTCTAAAGGAACTTGAAGTCATGGACTTCAACGACAAGAAGACAAGCGGATACACAAAGAAAGAACTTTTGATTCTTAGCCGTGAAAAGGTAAAGCTAGAAAAGACTCTTGGTGGTGTTCGCACACTTACTAAGGTTCCTTCAGCTATCTGGGTTGTTGACACAATCAAGGAGCACCTAGCAATTACTGAAGCGAAGAAGCTTGGAATTCCTGTTATCGGAATCCTAGACACCAACTGTGATCCAGATGATGTAACAATCGGTATTCCAGGAAACGACGATGCAATTCGTTCAGTTCACCTACTTACCCGCGTTATTGCTGATGCAGTTGCAGAAGGTCTAAAGGAACGTCACTCAAAGCCAGAGACTGCACAGCCTCTAGCTGACTGGGAGCAGGCTCTTCTAGACAACGCAGCTCAGAAGGAAGCGTACCTAGCTAAGGAAGCAGAAGCAGTTGCTGATGCATCAGCAGCAGAAGCAGTTGTAGAGACTCCTGCAGAAGTTGTTGAATCAACCGAAACTACAAAGGAAGCTGAATAATCATGGCTAACTACACAGCAGCAGATGTAAAGACTCTGCGCGATCGCTCAGGCGCTGGAATGATGGACTGCAAGGGTGCTCTTGATGAGGCTGATGGCAACATCGATAAGGCTATGGAGTTCCTTCGCCTTAAGGGCCTAAAGGGTGTTACCAAGCGTGAAGGAAGAACAACAAGCAACGGTATCGTTCTTGCTCGTGTTGCTTCAGGCAAAGGTTACCTAATCGAACTAGCTTGTGAGACTGACTTTGTTGCTAAGGCAGAAAAGTTCGTTGCTCTTGGTGAAATGATTGCTGACGCTATCGCAGCAGCCGGTGCAGAGACTGTCGAAGCAGCTCTTGCAGCACCTGCAGCAGGTAGAACTGTTGGCGATGCAATCACAGATGAAGCTGCAATCATGGGCGAGAAGGTTGAACTTCGCCGTCTAGCAGTTATCGCAGATGACAACATCGATGCATACCTTCACCGCACATCAAAGGACCTACCTCCACAGGTTGGTGTTCTAGTTGCATTCAAGGGTTCAAACGTTGAAACAGCTCACGATGTTGCAGTACACATTGCAGCATTCAGCCCAACATACCTAACTGCAGCAGATGTCCCAGCTGACATTGTTGAAACTGAGCGTCGTATCGCAGGCGAAACAGCACGTAACGAAGGCAAGCCAGAAGCTGCCCTAGAGAAGATCGTTGAAGGACGCGTAAAGGGTTTCTTCAAGGAAAACTGTCTACTAGAGCAGGACTTCGCCAAGGACAACAAACTTAGCGTTGCTAAGGTCCTAGAGCAGAATGGCCTAACCGTCTCTGCTTTCGTCCGTTACCGCGTAGGCGCATAAGTCAAATAGCTTGAAATTGAATTGGCTCGGTCTGTAAAGACCGAGCCTTTTCATTTGCGGGCCTAAACTAGAGAAGAACAGGTCTTTGAGAGGGATAAGCATGCCATCAACCCCACGTCGCGTTTTATTGAAGTTATCCGGTGAAGCCTTCGGAGCTGGCAATTTGGGAGTTAACCCAGATGTTGTTTCAGCTATTGCTAAAGAGATTGCAGATGCAGCCAAAAAGGTTGAAATTGCAATTGTTGTTGGTGGAGGAAACTTCTTCAGAGGAGCAGAACTAAGCCAACGTGGCATGGACAGATCACGCGCTGACTACATGGGTATGTTGGGTACCGTCATGAATGCTCTAGCACTGCAGGACTTCCTGGAACAAGCTGGTTGTGACACTAGAGTTCAGTCAGCAATTTCTATGGCACAGGTTACCGAGCCTTACATTCCTCTAAAAGCGATCCGTCACATGGAAAAGGGAAGAGTTGTAATCTTCGGTGCGGGTGCTGGACTTCCATACTTCTCAACTGACACTGTTGCAGCTCAAAGAGCACTAGAGATTCATGCAGCAGAAGTTCTTGTTGCTAAGAACGGTGTTGATGGAGTTTACTCAGCAGATCCTAAGAAGGATCCAAAGGCTAAGAAGATTGAAGAACTTACCTACCAGGAAGCACTAATCAAGAAGCTAAAGGTTGTTGACTCAACCGCTTTCAGTCTTTGCATGGATAACAACATGCCTATGGTGGTCTTTGGTATGCAGCCTGAAGGTAACATCACCAAAGCACTGCTTGGTAAGAACATTGGTACACGCGTAAGAGCGTAATTTTTGAGATTCACAAATAAGGAGAAACATGATTAACGAAATCTTGGCAACTGCCACAGAGAAGATGGGTAAAGCTGTCGAGTCAGCTAAAGAAGACTTTGCAACTATTAGAACTGGTAGAGCAAACCCTGCTCTATTCCAGAAGCTAATGGTTGATTACTATGGCACACCAACAGCTCTTTCTGCTCTTGGTTCAATTGCTAACCCAGAAGCTAGAACAATTGTTGTGACTCCTTACGACAAGGGTGCTCTTGCTGCTATCGAAAAGGCAATCAGAGACATGCCTAACCTAGGAGCAAACCCAACTAACGATGGTGCACTGGTTCGAGTTACTCTTCCAGATCTAACTGAAGAGCGTCGCAAAGAATATGTAAAGGTTGTAAAGACTAAGGCTGAAGATCACAGAGTTGCTGTTAGAAACATCAGACGCAAGGCTAAAGATGATCTTGATGCACTAAAGAAAGATGGTCTAGCAGGGGATGACGATCTATCTCGTGCTGAAAAAGAACTTGAAGCTATTACTAAGACCAACGTTGACAACATCGACGAAGCACTAAAGCGTAAAGAAGCAGAACTTCTCGAGGTCTAGTTGAGTACTCAAGAAGCTAAAGGTAGATCTTTATCCCAAGCAGTCATATTTGGGCTATTGCTCTCAGCCTTGTTCTTAGCTTCGGTGCTTATCGTCAAAGAACTTTTCATATTTGTTCTAGCTACCGCTGTTGCCGTTGGTGTTTGGGAACTATCAACCGCTCTTAGACAAAAGAACTGGCATGTACCTAGAATCCCTGTGACAGTTGGTTCACTAATTGTTATTCCACTTACCTATTGGGGAGGGGAGCGAGCTCAGTGGCTAGGCGTATTGGCCATTGTTGGAGCACTAGTTCTCTGGCGAAGCCTTGAACTACTAATCAAGCGTGGCACCCTAAAAAGATCTTTCTCTGAAGCCTTCAAAGATTTCTCCGCATCTGCTTTTGTGGTTATCTACCTTCCACTGACTATGAGCTTTGCTTCTCTTTTATTCAGAGAACCTGCTCACAATGGCTTTGTTGAAGGTAAGTACTGGATTATCACTTTCGTAACAACTGTCATTCTGATTGACAGCAGTGCCTACCTTTTCGGCAGAAAACTTGGTAAGCACCCAATGCTTCCAAAGGTTAGCCCTAAAAAGAGTTGGGAAGGCTTCGCCATATCTGCTCTGTTTGGATTGGCAAGTGCGACCCTTCAGACAGTTTGGCTACTTCAACTTCCTTGGTGGTTCGGAATCGTAATTGGTTCTGTACTAATCATGTCTGCTGTTCTTGGCGACTTTGCTGAATCTCTGATCAAGAGAGATCTTGGTGTGAAGGACATGTCCTCTCTAATCCCAGGTCACGGTGGAATTATGGACCGCCTTGACTCTATGCTGCCTGCTGCTCTTAGCTCATACCTATTGATGGTGCTAAGTGTCCGTTTGTTCCAGTAAAACTTGAGAGAATAGACAAGTGAGTTACGCATTCGTTCAATCAGGTAAGAAGAAACTCGGCTATGCCATGGCTGAAGTTGATGCCTTTCTAGAGCTCGCTAGACAGCAATACAACGACCCTTCGAGAGACCAAGTTAGCTCACTGGATGTTAGATCAATCCGATTCAAACTAGTCAAGAACGGCTACTCAATCTCAGTGGTTGATGCAGCCCTAGAAAAGCTTGAAGATGCCTTCGCAGCCTCAGAGTTCACCAGAGAAGTCAATAAACAAGGTTTCTTCGAGTTTGAGGAAGATCTAGACAACCTAAGGAAAGAGCTGGTTGCTCGTTGCAGTAGAGCTAACAAGAAGAAGTTTTCTAAGCGTAAGTACCCAAATAAGGGCTATAGCGTCAAACAGGTTGATAAATTCTGTTCTCAACTGGGGAAATCCTTAGAAACTAAGGCAGACTTGTCAGTAAAGGAAGTAAGAACTGCTACGTTCAAATCCAAGAGAGGTGGCTATGCAGAATATCAAGTCGACGCATTCATTGAGTCGGTTGTTGAAAGCATCCAACGCCAACAAGCGATTCAAAAGAGTAATCGCTAGTTCTCTTACACTTTCACTTCTACTTGGCGTAAGTTCTGCCATATCTCAAACCGCAGTTGTTAGTGCAACTACAGGAACCAAAGCAACTGCCCTACTAGCCAAGCTCCCTGTGAAAGGTAGAGCGCCTAAGACTGGTTATGACAGAGACCTATTCAGCGATGGCTGGGGCAAGATAGGCGAGTGCGATGCTCGGAACTTCATTCTTCGTAGAGACCTAAAGTCAATCACATGGAAATCTTCTCCTAGATGCACCGTTGCAACAGGAATCCTAAATGACCCATATACTGCTAGGAAGATCTACTTTGTCAGAGGAGTTAGCACCTCAAACGCTGTTCAGATAGATCACGTTGTGGCAGTTAGTGATGCTTGGCAGAAGGGTGCTCAGAAGCTCTCATTCAGCCAGAGGTATTCCTTCTATAACGACCCACTAAATCTTCTAGCTGTTGATGGTCCAACCAACCAGAGAAAGAGCGATAGCGATGCAGCGTCCTGGTTGCCGCCTAATCGCAAATACTGGTGTTCTTTTGTTGCTAGACAGATCGCTGTGAAGCACAAATACAAGCTCTGGGTGACCTCAGCAGAGCGAGATTCAATGTCTAGAGTTCTCAAGACATGCCCTAAACAACTGGTACCTAAGGGCTAATAGGCCTTTCTATAGCCCGAATCATGCCCTTGAGGTAAACTTGAGTTTTGAGCACAGGCGGTGAATAAATGGGTAGATACGAGCTGGTTAGACCATCTCTTTCTAAACGCATTATTCAGCGTATCTTCGGGAAGAGCTTCAGTCCTAAACTCCAAGAACTTCAAATAGCCAAGAAATTCAAGCTGGCTATTGCCAACCTAGTAGCCATTTCTTTTGTTGCTGGCTACGCCATGGTCACAGTTATTGACCCTTACGGTGGAGCTCTAAACTCCGCTTACGCATACAACTCCACCTACTCAAACACAGGTGAAGAAGATCAGATTTATGGCTACACAGCCCAGCAGAAGATTAGTTTCAAGCGTGGTGGATGGTCTATCGTCACAGGAGATGAAGCAGCTGCTATCTATGTAGCTAACGCAGCAACTCCAGAGACAGGAACAATCAAAGAGTTCGCCTATGAGCTAGTTCTATCGCTTTCTTGGGGAAGAGATCAGTACTCCTGTCTAGTAGCCCTCTGGGAGAGAGAATCCAACTGGAGATGGGATGCTCTGAACAAGAACTCTGGAGCATATGGAATTCCTCAATCACTTCCTGGTAGGAAGATGGCTGAGATGGGAGCTGACTGGGTAACTAACCCAGAGACTCAGGTTCGCTGGGGTGTGAACTACATCAAGAACCGTTACGGTGCTCCTTGTGGAGCTATGGCTCACTCCAACAAGTTCAACTGGTACTAAATAAAGTGGGTAGAAACAATAAACCTAAAGGCTTCAAGAAGTCTGAGCAAGATGATGAGCCTATGGACATCATCAGATTACGAGATGGCATCAAGAGAACAGAATTCAAGAATGGTACTGAGTTCTATGTTCAAACCACCTCAGGTAATAACTCTGAAGAATCTAAGAAGTGGATCTGTCCTTTCTGTTCACTTTCCTTTGGAACAGGCATTGCTCACGTTGTTGCTTGGGAGAGTGCCTACGGCCCTGAGAAGAGACGTCACTTCCATAATCAATGTTGGAAAAAGTTTCAAGGCAGATTATTTTGAGTCAAATAGAGATACGTTCATCGGTTGAATTACCTTCTAACCGAATACCGCTAACCCTAAGAACAGCTGACGGTTTAGAGCTAGTTGCAGAGTTAGCCTTACCAGTTGATAAAGCTCCGGTAGCAACCTTGATTATGCTGCATCCTCTTCCAACTGCTGGTGGTTTTATGGATTCACATATCTATCGCAAGGCAGCTAATCGATTGCCAGCGCTAGCAGATTTAGCAATTCTTAGATTCAATACCCGTGGCACTACATCCCCTCATGGAACAAGCCAAGGATCATTTGACGGGGGAGTTTCAGAACGGTTTGATGTTGAAGCAGCGGTGAACTATGCACTTGAAAACAACCTTCCAAACATTTGGCTAGTTGGCTGGTCATTTGGAACAGAACTAGCTTTGAAGTATGGTCCTGATCTAAATGTATTAGGAGCAATACTTCTATCTCCACCACTTCATAGAACTAGCGTCGAAGAGCTTCAGAGATGGAACCGCGTTGAGAAGAGACTAGTTGCCCTTATTCCTGAGTTAGATGACTATCTAAAACCGGATGAAGCAGCAGTCAGATTCCTGGTTATAAATGACATTCAAATAGTAAATGTTGCAGATGCAAAGCATCTCTGGGTCGGTGAGAGTGCAACTAAGACAGTGCTAGATGAGATAGTGAAAATTACTAACCCAGGTGCTTTCCCCCTACCTGAGTTTTATCCAGCCTAAAGTTTGTCTTGCCTAGGCACCCATACTTCACGAATCACCAGAAGTATGGTCGCAGCTGTTGGGATAGCCAGTAGAGAACCCAGGATTCCAGCTAAAGAGCCACCAATCAGGGCAGAAACAATGATTACTGATGTTGGCACATCTACGGCCTTCTTCAGCACTCTAGGTGCTACTAAATAGGCTTCAATCTGGATGTAGATCAAGAGTGCTACTGCAACGGCGATAGTTGTCTCTGCGGGTGAGGTTGCTGCTGTAATCAAGATCACAATCGCTGCACCGGTTATAGAACCAATGATTGGGATAAGTACAAGTAGGAAGTTTATGAAAGCTAGAACTACTGCGAATTCAACACCGGCAATCATTAGCACAGTGAACAAAATTGAAGTGTTGATAGAGGAGACAACTACTTGACCCATCACGTAGCTACCAACGGAGCTAATTACTTTCTCGACTATTACTTCGAGCTTCTCTCGTTTGGATTTAGCTACTAAGGTGATTCCCACTCTCTTGATACTTGGCAAAGCGCTCATGAAGTAGACGGTGAGGATTGTTACGGTCAGGAACCCAACTAGTCCATTGAGTATTGAAAGACCAACTTGAACAACTCCACCTAGAAGTGTTGGCCAGTTCTTACTGTCTACTAAAAACTCTCCAGCACTATTTAGTGCTGTGCCGATAGCTCCACCAAGTCTCGAATCAATGCTTTCAACCCAAGGAAGCTTTACAAACTCTCTCATCAGTTCAGGCAGGTTAGCAATGAAGCTGCTTGCCTGGGAAATCAGTGGAGGGAGAATTGCAAAAATAACAGCGCTCAGTAGCGCTATGAGCCCAACAGCTACTATTCCTATTGCAAACCCACGTTTCTTAACTCTCTTTTGAAGAAGCTGAACCAATGGTTCAAGGCCAAGAGTAATAAACAGAGCGGTAATTATTGATGTGATGATTCCTGCTAGGGAAATGACAGCACTACCAAGTGCTATAGCGGTTAGCACTCCTATTGCACCTAAGAAACCAACTTGAAATGCATGGGTGATTCTGGTGTTTTTTGATTCTTGCATCACCACTCCTAAAGTTCTACTTAATATCTTTACCGGCCTGATCAATAACCTGATTTAGGTTACCGAGATAAACCATAATGCTTTCACGTTCCTGAGCTAGCTTTCGCTCAGCACTTTCCATTATGTGAAGTCGTTCTTTAACCTTGGCCTGAGTTGCAGCAAGAATCGCTCTCGCCTCACTTTCAGCAGCAACAATGATTTCTTCTGCCTTGTTTCTGGCTTCTTCGGTAGTTCCCTTATTGATTGACCTTGCCGCAGCTTCCAGAGTTTCAGCCTCCAAGCGAGCAGTTGCAACCTTAGTCAGAGCAGTTGATAGTTGAGCGTGGGCATCATCCAAGTATTTTTGTGTTTGGGCAACCGCCTCTTGATACTTCCTTTGGTATCTAGCTTCCGCTTCTGCTCTTCTTGCAGTTAGTTCTAGATCTAGATCGATTCGCTCTTGTTCGCTCAGCAGAGCAGAAGTCAGAATAGGAGTGATTGGCTGAGTTAGTTGACGTTCAAGAATCAGTCTTCGCTCGGCTAGTTCTCTTGCAGAGTTTGCTTCTCTAACTTCAATCTCACGCTTAGCTGTTGCTCTCATTCGAGCTACCTCAGTAGATACAGCACCTCGGATAGCTCCTGCTTCACGGGTTGCTTCTTCAATAATTCTTTGGGCCTCGACATTTGCCTTGGCTAGTGTCTCGTCGTAGTCGGCTTTAGCCGAATTCAGGATTCTTTCTGATCTGCGTTGAGCCTCCGCTACTAGCTCGTCGTAGTATTCCTGACCATCGGCCTTCTGTTGTTCAAGTTCTGCTGTGACGCCATCAAGGACGCCTTTACGCTCTGCTTCAGCATCGGCAACCAATCTAAGGGCCAATTCCTCAGCATTACTTAGGATTTGGGCAGCTTTTGCCCCAACACCGGCATAACTAGGGCTTCTGGCTTCTTGAGCGTCTGATTCAAGCTCAATTAGGCGATTCTGGGCTTCTCTTAGCTCTGTAGCCAACTGGTTGTTCAGATTGGTCAGATTTATAAGCTCTTTACGGAAATCCCTAATAGAGTCGTCGACTAGACCGCGGTCATAGCCACGCATCACTAGCGGGAAATCAGTCTCATCGGCTGCCAAGGGTGCTCTCCTGGGGCTTGGGTAGAATAGACGGGGTCGTCAATCAACCCAAGTTTAGCCTGAAAGGAGCATTATGCGTTTTGTTATAGCCACAGTGCTCCTAATAGCCTCAGGTATCAGCGTTTTACTGGGCTTTGCTATCCGTGAGCCTTTTGCCGACAGCGCAGGGAAAAGGGTCGAATTTGAGGTCCCAGCAGCCTATTCCTATGTCCTTATCCCTAACAGCACGCTGACTGCCTTTGATGGCGAGATTTCAGTTGAAGCCAGCGGTATTGACGAGATTTTCTATGCTGATGGTCGTGAGCGAGACATCCAAGACTGGATCGGAAC
>JBIILH010000058.1:0-6192 GCA_044232765.1 Rhodoluna sp.
CCATATATACGTATGTCAGTTGTGTTAGCTAGCGCATCAAGAGTTGCAGATACTCCACCTTCGATGGAGTTTTCTACTGGAACTATAGCTCTTTGAGCTTTTCCTGAAACTACAGCTTCGATGGCTTCATTGATTGTTGAAACTGGAAGTTGCTTGGCTGATTTGGCTTCTTTGACCTGAGCCAAGGCAAGCTCAGTAAAAGTACCCACAGGGCCTAGGAAGGCGTAGGTGGATTTCTTGTTATTTACTGATTTAGCCATAGATAAAGGTTAATGCTTAGTTAGTAGTTAGGGGCTGCTGGGAGCTTAAAGAACTTCTCAAGGGTGCTTATCTTGTCATCACGCATTACCTTGGCTAGACCCTTGCCAACATACCTAAGGTGCCAAGGCTCATACTGATACCCAGTTACTGGGGTTGCATATTTTGGATATCTGATTATGAATCCGTATTTGTAGGCATTCTGAGCAATCCATGAGCCAGCCTTGGTTTGACCAAAGCAGACTCTGATCTGGCAACCTTGCCCCCTCGCTGAAACATCAACAGCCCAGCCAGTTTGGTGCTCTGAATAACCAGGTCTAGCAGCAAGTGCCTCTCCTGCTTTCAGGCCATACTTCTCGACCTGACGGGCATGAATGGTCTTTTGTTCTGCATAAGATCTGTAAGCACTTTGAATGATTAGGCTGCCTTTGCCCTCGGCATTCATAGCCATAGCCAGTCTGTATATAGCGGTTGAGGCTTCTTTTCTTAGCTTTCTTCCATATGGATTGGCGTTTAGGGTGCCGAACTTAGGGGCAACTAGGTCTTTAGGGATGTATTTGATTGGGTTTAGAGGCCTGAGCTTGTTGACAACAATCCAAGTAGATGCTGGTTCATCTATTGATTGCCAAGCAAGGCTCGTGGCCTGAGAAGGTGTAGGGTTATTTACCGCGGGAAGTAATACGAGGGCTAGAAGGCCTATGCCCAAAGCCCTAAAGCTTGATTGCCTGAATTTTCTTCCCATCGCTAAAGTCTAACTTTCACAACCGGAGAAACGAGATCACCATGGCACGCGCAGAACGCAAAGCCGCAGCAGCAGAGTCAGCACTTACAGGTGTAATGACTCACAGACAAATCATGTTCGTACTATTCGGTCTTATGGCTGGAATGTTCTTATCAGCACTAGATCAAAGTGTTGTTGGAACTGCGATGAGAACAATTGCAGATGATCTAAATGGTCTATCTGCTCAAGCATGGGTAACAACTGCTTACCTAATCACTTCTACTATTGCTACTCCTATTTATGGAAAGCTCGGAGACATCTTCGGTAGACGTAAGTTATTCATCACAGCAATCTCAATCTTTATCTTCGGTTCTGTAATTTCTGGTTTAGCTAACACCATGTATGAACTTGCTGCTTACAGAGCAATCCAAGGTATTGGTGCTGGTGGTTTATTCGCACTAGCTCTAACAATTCTTGCTGACATTGTTCCACCAAGAGATAGAGCTCGTTACCAGGGATTGTTCCTAGCTGTGTTTGGTACATCAAGCGTTCTTGGTCCACTAATCGGTGGACTACTAGCTGGTGTTGATAGCTTCCTTGGAATCACGGGATGGCGTTGGATCTTTCTAATGAATCTTCCTATTGGTGCAATTGCACTACTACTAGTTCTTTCGTTCCTTCACGTTCCACACATCGAATCAAAGAGTAAGCGTATTGACTGGTGGGGTGTTCTTACAATCATCGTTGGTGTTGTTCCACTACTTATCGTTGCTGAGCAAGGACGTGAATGGGGTTGGAGTTCACCTAACGCATTTATTGCCTACACATTAGGTGTTGTTGGAATTACATCTTTTATCATCATTGAAAGAAAGATGGGTGAAGATGCAATTCTTCCCCTACACATCTTCAAGTCAAGAACGTTCTCTCTAACAACTCTGCTTGGAGTAATTGTTGGTATGGGAATGTTTGGTGGAATGATTTCTCTTCCACTAGTACTACAGATTGTTTATGGAGCAACGGCAACTGAAGCTGGTTACCTAATGATTCCTATGGTTATGGGTCTGATGATCTCATCAATCATGAGCGGTCAGATAACTGGCAAGACCGGTAAGTACAAGATCTTCATGGTTCTAGGAACTGCTCTGATGTCTATCTCATTCCTATATCTATCAACGCTTGTCTATACATGGGCTATCTGGCAGATCTCTATCGGAATGGTAATCATGGGTCTCGGTCTTGGTCAGATGATGCAGACACTCACTATTGCTTCTCAGAACGCTGTTGAGGCTAAAGACATTGGTGTTGCAACATCATCATCAACCTTCTTTAGACAAATGGGTGGAACCCTCGGTGTTGCAGTGTTCCTATCTATCCTGTTCAACAGCCTTGCTGACAAGGGTGCTGAGATTGGATCAAAGATTCAAGCTGCCATCACAGCTAACCCAGGACTACTAAATGATCCACGCAACGCAGTATTCACATCAGGTCAGGATGTTAGCGAGCTAATTCAGTCAGACTCATCCTTCTTGAAGACAGCAAGCCCTGAGCTTGCTGATCCAATCAAGCAGGCCTTTGCTGAATCAACAGCAAGCGTGTTCATTGCAGCCAGTGCTGTTGTAATTACAGCCTTTGTTCTGTCCATCTTCATAAAAGAGGTAGCCCTTCGCACCAAGTCTGGTGTTCAGGAGAAAGCTGAGCAGGCTGCAGCCTCAATGCACTAGTCATTCCTTTACTAAACCCTTGGTAGCCATTTCTGGTACCAAGGGTTTAGTCTTTTAATACACGGGAGTCCGAAGCATCGGACTGAGATGAAGCTACTGCCAAATACCGTCAAACCTGAACTGGGTCATGCCAGCGTAGGAAGGAAAAATGAAGCGCATATTTGCATTACTAATAGTTGCACTAGCCCTAGGCCTATCTGCCTGCACTAACAACACAGTTGCAAGCATCACTCTTGTTGCTCATGACTCTTTTGTTATGAGTGATGAACTTATTGCTGAATACAAGAAAACAGTTGGACCTGAGTTAACAATTGTTAGAGCTGGTGATGTTGGTGAAATGACTGGCAAACTTGTCCTGACCAAAGATGCACCTATCGCAGATGTTGTCTATGGCATCGATAATACTTTCGCCAGCGTTATAGATGAGAACAAAGTTCTTGGAGAGAACAAACTAGTTCCAATCAACTTTGCAGACATTTGCTTCAACGTTGACATTCAATACTTCAAGGAAAAGGATCTAGCTATTCCAGATCACTGGAAAGAATTGATTCAACCTAAATACAAGAACCTGACTGTTATTGAGAATCCAAATCTTTCGTCAACTGGTTTAGGCTTTCTAGTTTCTACTTTTGCCGCTTTCTCAAGTGAAGACGAAACTACATCTTGGTGGAAGTCATTCAAAAACAATGGTGTGAAAGTTGCAGCTAGTTGGGAGGATGCCTACTACACAGACTTCTCTGGTTCAGCTGGTAAGGGTAAGTACCCGGTAGTCCTTTCATACTCTTCTTCACCTGCAGATGAAGTTGACGAGAATGGAAATGCTAAGACTGTTGCTCTTAGAAAAGATTGCTTCAGACAGATTGAGTATGCGGGTGTGCTCAAGAATGCTAACTACCAAGCTGGTGAAGCACTGATAAAGTTCATGCTTGGTAAGTCATTCCAAGAATCACTACCTGGGGCTATGTATGTATATCCAATTGATGAAACTGTTGCACTGCCTGAGTCTTGGGCTCTAAGAGCACCTGCAGCAATCTCAACTATTGGTGGAGATTTGGATATCGCTAAGAACAGATCTGCCTGGCTATCGGCATACAACAAAGTGTTTGATGCTACGCCATAGAAAAGTCTTGCTTTGGAGTGCACCAGTTCTATTCATGGTTGTGCTCTTTTACTGGCCTTTGCTTAATGTCTTCTTTCTGGCATTAGGTCCAGACATTGCCGGAGCAGTTAATAACGAAGCCAGTGTTTGGCCAGTGCTCTGGTTCACTGTTTGGCAAGCATTTGTTTCAACTGCTATCTGTTTAGTAATAGGAATACCTGGGGCATACGTTCTTTATAGAAAGAGCTTTAGAGGTGCTCAGCTACTCCAGTCCATCATCACTGTTCCATTTATGCTGCCAAGCCTTGTTGTAGCAATTGCGGTTACTGAAGTCAGTGCAATTATTGGCGGCCTTGATCCAGTCATCGCAATCATCTTGGCGAACGTTTTTGCTAACTATGCGGTCGTAGTTAGAAACATTGGATCTCAGTGGCAGACCCTCTCTAAATCAACCGAAGAAGACTCTGAAGTGTCTGGAGCAGGACGCTTTAGAACTGCTCTAAAGGTTTCACTACCCCAGCTAAAGAGCTCAATTAGGGCATCAAGTGCGATCATCATGCTCTACTGTGCTTCTTCATATGGAATAGTCCTTAGCCTTGGTGGTGGTCAGGTAAATACCCTAGAAACAGCTATTTCTATCTCTGTTCTAGAGCGCTTGGACTTTGCTCATGGAGCTCTACTGGCTTTGCTGCAGATTGCCTTCTGTCTAGTTGCCTTCACCGTTAGCCGTTGGGGTGGGACTAACCCATTGAGCTTTTCCCCATCATTTTCTAAGTCCAAGAGACTAGACAGAAGAGATGCTCCAGCAGCTGTCTTTAGTTTTCTTGTAATTTCGTTGCTTGTTGTAGTTCCTCTAACTCTTGTAATTAGCAAAGCGTTTGTGTCTTCCAATGGTTCATTCACCTTTGAGAACTTTGGGCTCCTTGACACTCGTGGTGCCAGAGATCTGTTGAACCTCACTTTCTTTGATGCGGCTCTCAACTCACTTCGCAATCTTGTTGTTTCAACTGTTGTGTCAATACTTCTTGGTGTGTTGGTTGCCTTCCTGCTCGCTGAACAATCTAGAAGACGTCATCGCAGAAAAACAGACTTTCTTGGAATTTCACTTGATGCTGCATTCCTATTGCCAATAGGTGTTTCATCGGTGGTTATCGGTGTTGGCTATCTAATTACACTCACCGGCGATCTTGCATGGCTTCTCAGTAGCTGGATACTGGTTCCACTAGTTCAATCGGTATTTGCAATTCCACTAGTAGTTCGAATTGTTTACCCAAGTCTTCTAGCTGTTGAGGCTAACACCAGAGAACAAGCCATGACAGATGGTGCTAACGGTTTGCAATTGTTTAGAAATGTTGACTATCCGCTATTGAAACCAGTGATGAGAACAGCAATTGCATTTAGTGCTCTAGTTTCTCTAGGAGAATTTGGTGTTGCTAGCTTGCTTACCTTTGGTGATCAAGCGACTATCCCTGTGTTGATGTATCAACTAATCTCAAGACCTGGTGCCCAGAACTATGGAATGGCCTTAGCTGTAGCAAGCATTCTCACCTTGCTAACAATTGTGATTGTTTTATCGCTTAGCCAAGGTGGTTCTAAAAAGTCTCAAAAGAAACTGGCAAAGCGCTAAATCTGTTTTTGATTACTTCAATCGATTCAGGATTCTGATCTATCAAAATAAAGTTTCTACCTAATTCAGCTGCTGCTGCTCCTGTTGTTCCAGAACCTGCAAAGAAATCAAGAACTAAATCATTTTCTTTGCTGCTTGCTTGAATTACTCTCCGTAGAATTCCTAGAGGCTTTTGTGTTGGGTAACCAGTCTTTTCTTTACCGGTTGGAGAAACGATGGTGTGCCACCAAACATCAGTAGGTAATTTACCCTTAGCTACTTTCTCTGGTGTAACAAGACCTGGAGCCATGTAAGGTTCGCGATCAACACTTTCATTGTTGAAGTAGTACTTATCTGGGTTCTTCACATAAACAAGAATTGTGTCGTGCTTAGCTGGCCAACGAGACTTTGCTTTGCCTCCGTAGTCGTAAGCCCAAATGATTTCATTGATGAAGCACTCTCTGCCGAATAGTGCATCTAGTAATACTTTGGCGTAGTGAGCCTCACGGTAATCAAGGTGAAGATACAGAGTTCCTGTTTCATTTAGTAGTCGCCAAGCTTGTTCAAGCCTTGGTTCTAGAAAACCCCAGTAGTCCTTGAATTCATCGTCATAACTAAGGATGGTTTCTTTCACTATCTCGTAGCGTTGACCCTTGAAGCCAATACGGTTACCGGTCTCAGTTCTTGTAGTTTTAGAGCTTCCCCTTGATTGAACTCTGCCTGTATTAAAGGGAGGGTCAACATATATCAGTTGAACGCTTTCGTCAGGCATAGACTGCAGAACAGC
>JBIILH010000127.1:0-3688 GCA_044232765.1 Rhodoluna sp.
GTTCGTGCCGATGCAGGAGCAATGGGTGGATCAGCATCTGAAGAATTCTTATCTCCATCTCCTATTGGTGAAGATACATTCGTTAGATCAGCTGGTGGTTATGCTGCCAACGTTGAAGCTGTGACTATCTCAGCTCCAGAAGCGTTGAGCATTGAAGGATTACCTAAGGCCGAAACACACTTGACTCCTGGTGCCACTTCAATCAATTCATTTGTTTCTTTCGCCCAAGATTCACTAGGGATGAAGGATGTCACTGCTGCATCAACTTTGAAGCATGTTGTTTTAGCTTTGACAGATATCAAGCACAAGAGATCTCTTGTCGTCGTTGCTATTCCAGGCGATCGCGAGCTTGAAATGAAGCGAGCAGAAATTGCATTTGCTGGCTACGAAGTAGAAACAGCAAACGAGGAAGACTTCGCTAAGCATCCAGAGTTGGTCAAGGGATTTATTGGACCGGTTAAGAACGGTGTTCAATTCTTAGGCGAGAAAGCTGAATCCAAGATTCGTTATCTCTTAGACCCAAGAGTTGTGACAGGTACTTCTTGGATTTCAGGTGCAAACGAGAAGGACAAGCACACCTTCAACTTGGTAGCAGGTCGAGACTTTGAGGCTGATGGAATTGCTGACTTAGCTGAAATTCGTGCTGGAGATCCAGCTCCTGATGGCAGCGGACCTTTGGAACTTGCTCGAGGAATTGAAATCGGACACGTATTCCAGTTAGGTAGAAAATACGCTGAGGCACTAGATCTCAAGGTCCTAGACGAAAACGGCAAATTGGTTACTGTGACAATGGGTTCTTATGGAATCGGTGTTACTCGAATCATTGCTGTTCTTGCTGAGGCAAACAATGATGAAAAAGGTCTGATCTGGCCTGCTGGTGTTTCTCCTGCAGATATCCACGTTGTTGCTGCTGGTAAGGACGATGTAATTTACGAAACTGCTGCCAAATTGGCTAAAGAGCTTGAAGCCAAAGGCAAGTCAGTGATTCTGGATGACCGCCTAAAGGTAAGCCCAGGCGTAAAGTTCAGCGATGCTGAACTACTGGGAATCCCTCAAATAGTCATCGTTGGTAGAGGTCTTGAAAATGGGGAAGTAGATCTCTGGGATAGACGCTCTGGCGAGCGACGCTCTGTCAAGGTAGAATTGGCGGTAGCCGAGCTCACATAGTCTTTTTCTCTGTGGCTTGCATAACTTACTAGCGGCCAGGAGGCGTTTCATGGACATCGATTTAGGTGCTCTTCGACTTGTTGAAAGAGATCGAGAAATTCCTTTCAACGAACTTGTTGAAATTATTGAAGCCGCAGTTGAAGCCGCCTATCACAAGAGCGTTGGTAACAGCGATCCAGCTCGTGCTGTTCTAGACCAGAAGACAGGCAAAATCGTAATCATGGTTCCTGACACTGAGGAACGCAATGAAGCTGGCGAACTAATCGTTACCTTGCCTGATGGTTCCAAGGTTCCTGAAGTAGATAAGACTCCTGAGAATTTCGGTCGTATTGCTGCCAATGCAGCGAAGCAGGTTATTGCTCAGCGAATCAGAGGCATCTCTGATGAAGGTCTTTATGGTGAATTCAAGGCCAAGGTTGAAGATATTGTTGCTGGTGAAATTCAGCAGGGTCCTCGTTCATACATGGTTTATGTAAAGTTAGGCGATGCCGAAGCAATCATGCCTCCTGAAGAGCAGGTTCCAGGAGAGGACTACTCTCACGGTAAGAGAATGCGTTTTTATGTGACCAAGGTTGATAAGAACGTAAGAGGTCAGGTTCAGATCAACGTTTCTAGAACCCATCCGAGCCTTGTGCGTAAGCTTTTTGCTCTTGAAGTACCAGAAATTGCAAGTGGCCAGGTTGAAATCGTCCAGGTGGCTAGAGAAGCAGGCCACCGCACCAAGATTGCAGTTAGAACTTCAGTTGCAGGGCTAAATGCTAAGGGTGCTTGTATTGGTGAACTAGGCCAAAGAGTTAGAGCCGTAACAGCTGAATTGAACGATGAAAAGATCGACATTGTTGATTATTCAGAAGATATTGCTAAGTTTGTGGCTCAAGCCCTGTCTCCAGCCAAGGTTTCAGCCTCATTCGTAGTCAATGACGGTGCTGCTGTGAGGGGAGAACACCCTAAGGTTCGCGTGCTAGTCCCCGAATACCAGCTTTCACTTGCTATTGGTAAGGAAGGTCAGAACTCTAGACTTGCCAGCAAGCTAACCGGAGCCAAGATTGACATCATGGCTGATGACCTCGAAGACGAGGAATAAACAGTAGCCCTACGCCGTTACATAAAAGGCTAGAGCTTTAGGGAATGCAGGCATTAGAATGTATCCAGTTAGAACTTGCGTTGGCTGCCGCCAGCGTGGCAACCGATCAGATTTGATTCGGATAGCCAATTTTCAGGGAAACCTGAGTGTTGATACCGAAAAGAAAATGCCCGGTCGTGGCTCTTGGATACACAAGAAAACGAAATGTCTTGAAACCGCGGTTGAAAGAAAAGCCTTTGGGCGAGCATTTCGCGGAAAAGCTGACCTTGAGCAAGTAACTGATTTAGTCAAACAAATAGAACAGGCCGAAATGATGTTAGAGATCTAATGAGCACCTCGAAATGAGTTCCTCAAAGCAATAAGCCTGCCCTGACTGGGGTGGGTCCCAGACAGGAGATATAAAGTGGCGCTACCACGCGTGTACGACATTGCCAAAGAGCTCGGTATTGAAACTGCCGAGGCACTGGCCAAATTAAACGAATTAGGCGAATACGTCAAGAGCGGTTCGTCAACCATTGCCCCTCCGGTGGCAAACAAGCTTCGTGCAGCGTATCCAAACGCTAAGCCAAAAGAAGAAGCTCCTAAGGTTGAGAAAGCACCAGCTAAGGCAAAGACAACTAAGGCAGCTGCTGCTAAAGAAGAGACTGTTGAAGAGGCAAAGCCAGCTGAAGCTACTCCTGTCGAGCCAGCAGCTCCTGCTGCTCCGGTAGCACCAACTGCTGGTATCCCACGACCAGGAAACAACCCATTTGCTGCAGCACAGGGCATGGGTATTCCTCGTCCGATGGCAAGACCAGGAAACAATCCTTTCTCTTCTAACCAAGGCATGAGTAGACCAGGCCAATCTGGTACTCGTCCAGGTGGAGCTCCTCGTCCAGCTGGTGCTGGTGGTCCTTCAAGACCAGGTGGAGCACCTCGTCCAGCTGGTGCTGGCGGATCTACTCGTCCAGGTGGATTTACTCCTCGTCCAGGTGGTGCACCTGGTGGTGCTCCAGGTGGAGCTCCAGGTTTTGGTCCTCCGGGAGGTCGTCCAGGTGCTGGTGGTCGTGGTCGCGGAGGCGGTACAGCCGGTGCTTTCGGTAAAGGTGGATCAAGAAGTTCATCTAAGGCTAGAAAGTCAAAGAGAGTTAAGCGCGAAGAGTTTGAACAGCGTTCAGCTCCGAGCCTTGGTGGTGCAGTAGTTCCACGCGGTGATGGCACCACAGTTATTCGTCTTCGCAGAGGTTCTTCTATCCAGGACTTTGCAGACAAGATTGATGCCAATGCTGGTCAGCTGATCACGGTGCTATTCCACCTAGGTCAGATGGCAACAGCAACTGCTTCATTGGATGAAGAGACATTCCAGATTCTTGGTGAAGAGCTTGGTTACAAGCTTGAAGTTGTTTCAGCAGAAGATGAAGAGCGAGAGCTATTCGATTCATTCGGTCTAGACATTTC
>JBIILH010000059.1:0-5994 GCA_044232765.1 Rhodoluna sp.
CAAAGAACCTGAAGCTTGCACCACCGAAGCCAATCAAGGTTGGAGTTATTGACTACAAGGACATCGCAACCCTGCGTAAGTTCGTGTCAGACCGAGGCAAGATTCGTTCTCGCCGTATCACCGGTGTTTCAGTTCAGGAACAGCGTCTAATCGCTAAAGCCGTAAAGAACGCACGTGAGGTAGCACTTATGCCTTACGCAGGCGCAGGCCGTTAGGAGGAATCGAAATGTCTAAAATTATTTTGACTAATGAAGTATCAGGTCTAGGTTCAGCCGGAGACGTAGTAGAAGTTAAGAACGGTTACGCTCGCAACTACCTACTACCTCGTGGTTTCGCAGTTATGTGGAGCAAGGGTGGCGAGAAGCAGGTTGCACAGATCAAAGCTGGTCGTGAAGCTCGTGCTCTAGCAACTGTTGAAGAAGCTCAGGCTTTCAAGGATGCTCTTCAGGCAGCAACTATCAGATTGGCTGTAAAGGCTGGTGTTGGTGGTCGTTTGTTCGGTGCAGTAAAGACCGGAGACGTCGCAGCAGCAGTTTCAGCAGCTGGTTTGGGTGAGATTGACAAGCGTAAAGTCGCTTTCTTCGCACCAATCAGAACCACTGGATCATTTGAGGCAACTGTAAAGTTGCACTCAGACATGGTTGCAACCCTAAAGCTAGAGGTTGTAGCAAAGAAGTAAGGCTTCTTAACTAAAGGCAGGCTTTCGAGCCTGCCTTTAGTTTTTAAGCGGAAATAGCCAAAACTGTGGATAACTTGTGGATAAGTGCCCTATTTTTCCGTCAATTTTAACGGCGGGTTAACCTTCATGCACAGGTTTAGACTTTAGAAACCAGTTTTAGCAAACGCGGAAATACCGCTGCTTTACAGGGGTTCAGAGGGTTTTCCACAATTTATGCACAAAGTTATCCCCAAGTTATCCACAGCTCATTCGGCGTGTTGGTCTATTTATCCACAAGATTAGCCACAGAGCAACTTGTTTTGGGCATGTCAGAGCACGATGCTATGAATAAGTTTCTATAGTTTTAGTACCAATCAAGAAAGATTTACATGTCTATTGCACCAGTTGGCAAGAGTTTTCGAAGCGAAGATCGCTTACTTCCTCATGACCTAAACGCTGAACAGAGCGCTTTGGGTGGAATGCTGCTATCCCTTGATGTAGTCCATAGCATCCTGGCGGATGGCAAGATCTTTGCCAGAGACTTCTATGCACCTAAGCACGAAATAATTTTCACTGCAATTAGCAACCTAGCTAACCACGGTGAACCAACTGACGTCATTACTGTCAACGCTGAACTCACAAAGATGGGCAAGCTTGCCATGGTTGGTGGGGCGGAATATCTTCACGAACTAACTGCAATTGTTCCAACTGCTGCAAGCGCTAACTACTACGCAAAGATCGTTCGAGAGAAAGCAATTCTTCGTCGACTAATTGAAGCTGGAACAAGAATTGCTCAACGCGGATATGACGCCGAAGGTGAGATCGAAGATCTAGTTAATAAAGCACAGAGTGAAATTTACACAGTTGCTGATGAATCAACTGGAGCTGACTGGACAAGATTAAGCACAGCACTTGAGGGTGCAGCTAATGAAATTGAATTCATTCAAAAGAACAAAGGTCTTTCGGGAGTTCCAACAGGGTTTACTCAATTTGATAAAGATACAAATGGTTTACACCCAGGACAACTTGTAATCATTGCTGCACGACCTGGTTTAGGTAAGTCAACACTGGCTCTAGACATCGCACGTGAAGCCGCGATTAACAACAAACTTGCAACCGCAGTTTTTTCTCTGGAAATGAGCACGACAGAAATTGCAATGCGATTGATGTCAGCTGAAACAGGGATCCTTCTGCAGAGCATGCGTAAAGGTGCAATCAACGACACTGAGTGGGCCATCATGGCAGAGCGCAGAAGCAACATCGGTGCAGCCCCACTAGTTATTGATGACAGCCCGAATCTAAACATTGTTGAGATTAGAGCGAAGTGTCGACGCATGATGACTGAGTTTGATCTGAAACTTGTTGTGATTGACTACCTACAACTTATGAGCTCAGGTAAGAAAGTTGAAAACCGTCAACAAGAAGTTTCTGAATTCTCAAGATCTCTAAAGCTTCTTGCAAAAGAACTTAAGGTTCCAGTCATCGCACTGTCACAGCTGAACAGAAAATCAGAAGACGGAACAAACAAGAGACCAGAGCTTTCACAGCTTCGTGAATCCGGATCGCTTGAGCAAGATGCTGACGTTGTTCTTTTGATTCACAGAGATCTATCTGGTGGAGAATCTGCAAGACCAGGTGAAGCGGAACTTATTATTGCGAAGCAGAGAAATGGACCAACTGGAACTTCAACAGTTCTGTTCCAAGGTCAGTACTCACGATTCGTAAATCCAAAGGAATAGAAATGCGTTCATCGAATGTTCTTAGAGCATCAGTGTTTTCTATTGGAGCAATCTTTCTGATTTTCTCTCAAGACCATTCAGTTGCTGTCGGAATGGTAGTGCTTCAATTCGTAACTGCAGCTCTAGCATTTGGTGGACTTATCCTTTTCAGAATTACAAAAGCCAAGTATGCGTTTAAGAGCTTTGCTATTCCAGCGGGAATCGCTTTTGTGATCGCAGCGATGACTTATGTTTTTGGTGGACAATACGAAGGCGAAGCCACTGATGAACTATTTGCCTTCAGATCAATTGTGTTTTTGTTTGTAATGGCTATGGCGATTTACGAATTGGTTCTTTCAAGAAAAGCTCATCCTGATGATGTGCTGGAACTTAGAATCTCTGCAGGTCTTGGATTGATTACTGGATTAGTCTTTTCATTAGCACCACTTGATGAACTGAATGCAGTTGGATTCTTGAGTGCTTATCTAGCTTTGTCTGCAGTACAGAGAGCAGTCTGGGCCGCATCACCTACTAACCGAAGGAAGTAAAGCAATGGCTAACAAGAAGGCGTTTTCAACACTGAAGTCAATGCTTATCTTTTCTGTAGTGGCAACGGCTTTCGTTACAGCTATCTCTTGGGCTTCATTCGATGACTTGGCAAGAGTTGCAATTGCGGCTGGAATTACATTTGTAGCTTGTATGGGCGGGCTAGCCCTACTGAATTTAGTCTCCAAAGAAGATGAAACAGAGCCAGGAACTCCTCGTCTCAAATAGGTTCTTAGGCTTCAGAGCCTTTAGAGATAATCAAAACTAACTCAGATGCAATTCCTGTATAGGTACTTGGCTTAAGCATTAGCAATCTGTCTTTTGCTTCTTGTCCAATGTTTAGATCTTGAACAAACAAAGCTAAGTCTTCGCTACCGATTCTTCTACCGCGAGTGAGTTCTTTAAGTAACTGGTATGGATCAGTGATGTCACTTCTTCCGGCAGCTACTTCAGCGCGAATAACAGTTTGAATGGCTTCAGCTAATACTTCCCAGTTATCTGCAAGATCTGCATCTAGAGCAACACCTGAAAGTTCTACCTCACCTAAACCTCTGATGGTGTTATCAATTGCTAAAAGTGAGTGACCTAAACCTAAACCAATGTTTCTTTGAGCACTTGAGTCGGAGAGATCTCTTTGCATTCTTGATGTAACAAGAGTGCTTGAAAGAGAATCAAGAATTGCATTCGATAGTTCAAGGTTTGCTTCAGCGTTTTCAAAACGAATTGGATTTACCTTGTGCGGCATTGTTGATGAACCTGTTGCTCCAGCAACCGGAGTTTGCTTGAAGTAGTTCATCGAGATGTAAGTCCACATGTCTGTGCAAAGGTTGTGCAAGATTCTGTTAAACAGTGTCACAGCAGAATAAAGCTCTGCTTGCCAGTCGTGTGATTCAATCTGAGTTGTAAGTGGGTTGAAATTCAAACCAAGAGATTCAACAAAAGCTTTTGATTCATTGAACCAATCAACATCAGGCGCAGCAACAACGTGTGCAGACCAGGTTCCAGTAGCCCCAGAGAACTTACCTAGGAATTCTGCTTTTTCAATACGTGCAAGTTGTCTCTCAAGTCTGTGAACAAAGACAGCAAGTTCTTTACCCATGGTTGTTGGTGTTGCTGGTTGTCCATGTGTTCTTGCCAACATTGCAGAGTCTTTGTATTTACTTGCTAACTCAGAAAGAGTGGCAGTTAGAGCTTTAGCTTTAGGTAGCCAAACATCTGTGAGCGCATCATGAATAGTAATTGCGTAAGAAAGATTGTTTATGTCTTCACTTGTGCAAGCAAAGTGAGTTAGCTCTAGAAGATCTTCACGTCCAAACTTGGTTAGACGATCACGTACGAAGTATTCAACGGCTTTAACATCATGACGAGTCTTAGCTTCAGTCTGAGCAAGCTCAGCAACATCAGCATCACTAAAGTCTTTTACTAAGCTTCTGAGTTGATCCTGCAGTACAGCATCAATAGGAGCATTGGTTCCAAGAAGGTTTCTGTTGGCTAAGAATATGAGCCATTCAACCTCAACCAAGATGCGAGCTCTATTTAGACCCGCTTCACTTAGGTGCTCACCAAGGGCAGCAACTACTGGTTGATATCTGCCATCTAGTGGGCTGAGGGGTTGATTAGAAAGATTACTCACATATCTATATTGCCCTGCTTTATGCACAGAACTCCCAATTAACTGAAGTCTGTGTCCGGCAATATTAGAGATTCTTCACATGAACATTTTCAATAACCACTTAGCGGTAACAATCGCTCTTTTACAACATGCCCAACCAAGCCAAACACTTTGGCGTGGACCAGCAGCTGACACTTGTCGGCTGGAAATGCAGAACCTTCAGCATCAAATGAACTCACTTATGTGGCAGATGCAACTTCTAGGACTGATCCCATGAGGCCGGATATCTGTACCCAACCGATTGCTCCAGTCATTGTCGTAGCCACCCATGAAGAGCTTGTAAGAAGTGCAAGAGATATGTGGCTAGTAGCTGTGAGTTTGCTAACCGAACTCACTCCAACCAAGTTCACAACAGCCCCTTGGGCTGCTGCCAGGTTCTCAATCGAGCTACCTTTCCTGTTGGCAAAGCTTTGGCACATCCAACAGGGTCTGATCACCTCAGCCCATTCCTATATGCAGACCGAGACCATGCTTCAGACCGTTCTAGAGACCATTGATGTGCCCAAACTTCTAAAGGAATTGGGTTCTTGGGCACTTGAATTAGCCCCAGTCTTGAACCTGCCGTTTGGCTTTGCTCAACATGTGCCCCCAGTAACGATCATGCCACCCACCGATGTGGACATTATTGGGCATCGATTCGCTGAAACCACCTGGTCTGGGCAGCCTCTAGTTCGCGAGGAGAGCTACCAGTTGAGAGATGGATCAACCTCACACTGGTTCTATCTGCCTAAGGAGCAGGACTGGGCTGTGATCAATGGCCAAGAGCCAATGACAGAGAAAGACTGTCGCCTAGCCGATTTTGTCCAATATCGAGCAGGTGCGAGTGGGCAGGTTCATTTTGTAGGAATGAGCAACGGGTCACTTGTAACGCCAAGTGCCCAGGTTCTCAATGACCACATAGGCCTAGCCGATGGGGAAGTACAAGTCTTTTCTATGAAGGACCTAGAGAATACGCAGAGCCTTGAAGATGCCTCGACCGATGAATGAGCAGATGCTCATGACGATGGAAGCCAGAATCGCTAATGTCCACGTCTCGATGGCTAGCCCATCAGGCTCGAAACCATTGATGGTGAAAGTCTCCGGGCTGAACTGCTGGCTGATCCAAGCCACCAATAAAAGGAGAGCACCGTTAATCGCAAATGAAATGAGCCCAAAGGTCAAAATGTAGAGAGGAAACGCAATTACCTTGATAACGGGGGCGATTATGGAGTTAATAAGACCAAAAACTGCACCAATAACAAGCAAAGTAGCGATTAATTGCCATAATTCGTTGCCGCCGTATGGCTTAAGTCCAATTCCAGGAATGATTGCTGAAACCAGCCAAATACCTAGTCCGTTGATGATGGTGCTAATAAGAAAACGTTTCATGTGTTTTATTGTGCCACCCCTCAAGTAAATTG
>JBIILH010000060.1:0-5969 GCA_044232765.1 Rhodoluna sp.
TAATTGTGGCAACCAAGTTTGGTTTGGTCTTGCCAGACCAACCTGAAAGTGGTGGAGCTTCTGCTTCCTGGATTCGCAAAGCAGTAATCGGCAGTCTCACCAGATTAGACACCGACTATATCGACCTATATCAGCTACACAGACCAGACCCGAATGTTCCACTTGAAGAAACCCTTGGTGCTCTGAATGACCTAGTTAAAGAAGGTCTAGTTAGAGAGATTGGTGTCTCTAACGCATCTGCTAGTGAACTGCAGCAGGCCTGGGATGTCTCTGAAGCTTATGGATTTAGTAAATACGTATCTGTTCAGAATGAGTACTCGATGATTCGCAGAGCTTCTGAAACTGATGGAGTATTTGATTTCTGCGATGCAACTGGCACAGCCTTTGTCCCTTACTATCCGCTAGCTAGCGGATTACTCACTGGCAAGTATCAGCACGGTAAACCAGATCCAGAAGGCACCAGACTTTCTACCATCAAGTTATACCAGGACTGGTTTAGCGATGAAGATCACCAGTTGGCTAAAGATATCGTTTCAGCTCTTATGAAAGAAGGGTATGACCCACTGGTTGCAGCTATCCAATGGATACTTCGCCAACCTTCAGTTTCATGCGTGATCACTGGGGCCTCACGCCCACAACAGGTTTTGGACAACACTAGAGCTGTTAACTCCGCTCTAGACCAAAAAGACTTAGTAGCAATCTCAGAGATAGTTATGGAGGTGCGCCGCTAAGGAGCCTCGAACTCGCAGTTAGGGAACTTGGTTCAAGATTCAAAGAGGTAAAGATAAAGTTTCAAAGTTTTTACATGTAAATAACTGAATATAAAGAAATTTATCAATGCAAAGGAGAAACAAATGAAAAAATCAAGAAGGCTCGGCCCGATTGCTGTTCTAGCCGTTGGTGCCTTAGCTCTTACCTCATGTGCCCCTGAAGCTCCACCAGAGCGAGTATCTATTGTTATGGGTATGGCTTCAGGTGACACATACACTGCTGAATGGTGGGGCTGGCTTGCAGCTTCTAAGCTCGGCTACTATGACGAACTAGGCCTGGATGTCGAATTCCAGGGTGTTGGCGGTAGCGGTGACGTAGTTGAACAACTTGTCGCTGGAAACATTGATGCGGGTAACCCTTCGATGCCTGCTGTTGGTGAAGGACTTGTAGTTGGTCTTGACCTAGTCAACGTCTATACATATTCAACAGGTGCGATCTTCGGTATCTTCGCTCCTGAGTCATCAGGTATCACGAGCATCGCTGATCTAGCAGGTAAGAAGATCGGTATCTCTGAAGCTGGTGGAGGTGAAGTTGCGTTCTTGGAAGCATCGCTTCTCAAGGAAGGAATTGACCCAATCACTGGTGCAACATTGATTCCAATCGGTGACGGTGGACCAGAGACTTTTGCTGCTATTGAAACAGGAAAAGTTGATGCATACTCAACCGCTTACAATGACATCTTTGCTTTGCAGACACAGGGACTCAACTTGGTTGACCTAACACCTGCAGAGTTCAGTTCATTCCCTGCTCGAGGCATCATTACCACAAGTGCAAAGCTCGCTGAAAAGGGAGAAGCTTGGGGTCGTTTTGCCAAGGGTACCGCTATGGGAACTCACTTCTGCCTCCAGAACAACGAAGCATGTATTGGAATGTTGAAGGAAGTTATCCCAGCTGCGTTCGAAGAGAACAAAGATGGCGTATCTCAAGGAGCATTGCGTTTCGCACTGTCCCTTACCCAGGTTCCACCAAAGGACTCAGCGAAATATGGTGCGCATAGCGAGACTGGAACTTCAGAGTTCCTAGCTCTTATCGCATCGACAATCCCGGATGCCCAGGATGTCGATCTCGCGGTATTCCTAAACGGTACATACCTAGATGTTGCTAATGACTTCGATCGTGCTCGGGTCGAAAAAGACGCAGCAGACTACTAAACCAAATCAACGAAAGGCCACTGAAGTGCAAAAAAACAACGATTCCAATGTATTAGTCCGATTAGAGGGTGTCTCTAAGAAATACCAGTCGGGCAGCAATGAAATTATTGCGCTCAGTGGCCTTGACCTTGAGGCACGGGAGGGAGAGTTTCTCTCCCTCCTGGGCCCTAGTGGTTGTGGTAAGTCCACAGCTCTAAACATCATGGGTGGACTACTCACACCATCCGAAGGAAAAGTCATGATTGGCGGTGAGGAAATGACTAAGCCAAGAAGGGACATCGGAATGATGTTCCAGCAGGCGGTCATGTTCCCTTGGCGCACAACAATTGAGAACGTCCTACTTCCAATTGAAGTCTTTGGACTAAATAAGAAGGACTATGTAGCTAAAGCTGAAGAGCTTTTGGAAATGGTTGGCATGTCCGAGTTTGCGAACTCTTACCCATGGCAGCTATCCGGTGGAATGCAGCAGAGAGCAGCCCTCTGCCGAGTCCTTATTCACCACCCGAAACTTCTGCTTCTAGATGAGCCATTCGGTGCTCTAGATGAATTCACTCGTGAATCCATGAACCAAGAACTACTGAGACTACAGAGCCACTCAGGATCTACTGCTGTATTGGTTACTCACAACATCGCCGAAGCAGTATTCATGTCAGATCGCATTGCGGTTATGACATCAAGACCTGGAAGATTAATTGGGGTAATTGATGTGCCATTTGCTAGGCCTCGAACTCCAGATCTTTATGGTGACCCTGAATTTACAAAGCTCGTAGTCAAGGCTCGCCAAATGCTAGGACTAGCATGAGTTCTTCAGCTGATATTCGCTCACGCGGAAAAGCACTTAGAAAACAAACTAAGTCAACTAAGCAGTCGGTTCTTGTTGGCGGCATAACACTCGTAGTATTTCTTGTGCTCTGGGAATTACTCCCAACCATCGGTGTTCTCAATAGAGTACTTATCCCAACTGTTACAGACACTATCTGGGGACTTGGTCAACTAGTCTCCGGTGGTTACTGGTGGGAAGATCTAGCCAGCACACTTTCCTCTGTAGTAATTGCCTGGACTATAGGTGTCACTTTCGGTATCACCATGGGTGTCACTCTTGGAACTTCACCTTTCATTCGCACCGCTATTACGCCCTATGCAATTGCTTTGCAGGCACTTCCAAAGATTGTTCTTGCCCCAGTTCTTATTGGTGCACTTGGTTTTGGCTCGCAGAGCAAGATTGCGATCGCTGTGGCTATTTGCTTCTTCCCGGTATGGATTAACACCATGGTGGGGTTAGCTTTGCCAAGTGCTGCAGAGTTCACTTTCATGAAGTCGCTAAACGCTAGTCGAGTGCAAGTGTTTAGAAAACTGCAACTTCCATCCTCAGTTCCAATCGTCTTGGTAGGAATGAAGCACGCTATGTTGCTCTCCTTCACAGGTGTGCTAGTGGCAGAAATTCTTTCCTCGGCATCTAACGGACTCGGCAAATTAGTTAAAGAGTTCTCTCTTCAACTGAACATGCCACTGAGCCTTGCAGTTATCACGGTGGTGCTAACCATTGCAGTTTCACTGGTTTCAATCATGGATGTTCTAGAGAGAAAAGTTGTCTTCTGGTCCGAGAGTGAAAGAGGTAAAAAATCATGAGTAAAGCAACCTTGAGCACTCCGAAATTAGCTTTGGAAGATCCACAGAAGAAGAAAAAGAAGTTCTCTCCTTACTGGATTACTGCAGCTCTCTTCCCAATCATCATGATTACCTGGTGGGGTATTACAGAAGTTAGAGTGCTGCATCCTATTCTTTTGCCTGGCCCTGAGGCTGTCTTCGGGTCATTCCCTAAGGTATTTGGCTCAGAGACGTTCGGCATGCATGCAACTAGAACCCTGACTGAAATTGTTGGTGGATTTGCACTAGGCGCATCAATTGGTTTCATTCTCGGGCTATTACTCGGATCTTCGAACGTCCTTAGGGCAGCATATCTACCTGCCTTGAGCGCATTAGAAGCAGTCCCTACTGTGATTATTGCTCCACTTCTTATCGCTTGGTTAGGCTTTGGATTTGAAGGAAAGATAGTGCAGGCAGCATTTGCTTGCTTCTACGCTGTGTTCATTACAACTCTTTCCGGTCTTGCTTTAGCTAATGCGAATAGCGTTTCCTTGATGCAGTCTCTGGGTGCTTCTAAGGTCCAAACACTACTTAAGCTGCGTATACCTTCGGCTTTACCAGTTATCTTCGGTGGACTGCAACTTGGAGCAACAACAGCGATTATTGGAGCGATTGTTTCAGAGTTTGTTGGAGCAGATGCAGGTCTTGGATTCTTGCTTCTAAGATATCGTTCTAGCTATGACACTCCAGCAGCTTGGGTTCTAATTATTTGCTTCCTTGCAATTGGTGTGGCAACCTACCTAATAATTTCTCTAGCTGAGAAAAAGATAGTCTTCTGGAGAGCAGCAGCTGTCACCCGTCCCGACCTGGAGAAAAAATGACAATAGACGTCCACGCACACACTGTTCCAGCTGATCATATCGAGCGGATGAAACGTGATGCACCAAAGCTAGCGCCGAAGATTGAGTTAGATGGAAAAGACTGCACCTTCGTCTATGAGGATGGTCGTCGCAGTGGTCCAATGCCAATAGGTATGTTTGATCACGAAGAGCGCCTCAAGGACATGGATTCTATGCGCATCGATGTTCAAGCTCTAAGCGTTCCACCGACACACTTCAACTATCACGTCGAACCAGAACTAGCAGCTCTTGTTGCGGCTTCCCATAACGACTCGATGATTGCAATGGCAGAGGCAAGCCCGGAGAGATTTGTTGTTCTAGCAACTCTTCCAATGCAAAGCGCTGACTATGCCATTGCAGAGTTAGCTCGTTTGGCACAATCTAAGCATGTGGTTGGAGTTGAACTTGCAACTAACGTTGCTGGTGTAAACCTAGATGCTCCTGAACTAGATCCAATCTGGGCAGCTCTCGCAAGTGCTGGATTACCAATTGTTTTGCATCCTCATGATGTGGTTGAGGGCACTAGAAGAATGAAGGCTCACTACCTTCATAACTTTGTAGGTAATCCAACTGACACAACTCTCGCTGCTGGTTCACTAATGTTTGGTGGAGTGCTAACTCGTCACCCAAGATTGAGATTCGGGCTCTTGCACGGTGGTGGCTTCTTGCCATATCAGATTGGACGCTTCGATCATGGTTGGTCAGTTCGACCCGAGCCTAAGGTTCACTTGCCTGTAGCCCCATCAACACTGCTAAAGCATTTCTGGTTTGATTCTCTAGCTCATGATGATTTGTCATTAGAACTACTAATCAGAAGAATGGGTGCTGACAAAGTGTTCTTGGGAAGTGACTATCCGTTTGATATGGCGGATATGAACCCTGTTGAAACAGTTGAGCGAGTGATGGGTAAAGATAACCCAGAACTAATTAAAGTCATGCAGGGAACCGCAACCACCTTCTTAACACCACTTGCAGCGGAGATCACTCACCTCTAATGATTGATTACCCCTGGCTGTTATTGCTGGCAGTTGCAATGGGTGGAGTTGCACAACGTGCCACAGGGATGGGCTTTGCCTTAGCTTCTGCTCCGCTTGCCATTATTGCCTTGGGACCACTCGAAGGCGTATTGCTGATGAACCTGCTTGGATTGCCCGCTGCGGGGTTGGCTCTGTTTCTACTTTGGAGAAAGATTGAGTGGAAAGTAATTCTGCCAATGTTTATCCCTTGTGTGCTGGGTATTTTTCTCGGAGTTTGGTTCCTGGGGGAGATTGATCCAGCGTTCTTGGAAGTAGGCATAGGCTTTGCTCTCCTACTGGCAGTAATCATCACTGTGAAATCCCCTCCTTTGCCTTCAACAACCTCTCTCTTTATCCCTGCCACTTTGACTGGTCTATCTTCAGGATTTCTAAATGCTGTGGCATCTATTGGTGGTCCACCACTAGTTGTCTTTCGCAACCTCAAGCGCTGGTCTCCAGAGAGCTTCACCCCAAGCATCCAACCTCTCCTAATAACTATGAGCGGAGGCTCGTTCCTTCTGAAGACCTGGTCTGGTCCAGTTCCC
>JBIILH010000061.1:0-5938 GCA_044232765.1 Rhodoluna sp.
CCACCTAGAAGAGCAACTGTAATTGCATCAAAACCAATACCTGCTTCAATGCTTGTGGTTAGACCACCATCAACGCTCAGACCTTGGTTAGCAGCTGCTAAACCAGAGAAACCAGCTGAAATTGCTAGTGCCCACACGAAAGTGTTCTCTACCTTGATACCTGCTGCTCTAGCTGCAGATGGGTTATGGCCAACCATTCTGAATCTAAATCCAAATGTGGACTTCTCCATTAGCCACCAGTAGAAGACCACTGCTAATACAGCAAAGATCAATCCATAGTGCAACTGGAAGTCAGGGCCGAATAGCAAACCAAGGCGAGCAGTGTCATCTGGGTTGTCTGACTTAGGTGTACCACCGCCACCTTCTTCTAGAAGAAGATTTGGTTGTCTTAGAAGGTATGTGAACAAAGATAAAGCAACGTAGTTCAACATGATGGTCACGATAACTTCGTGAGCACCTGTTCTAGCTTTTAGAACACCAACAATCATTCCCCAAACCATTGCACATACAACAGCTGCGAATACAGCAACAAGCATGTGGATGATGATTGGCATCTCTAGACGAGTAGCAACAAATGTTGAACCAGCAAGACCTACAAGAATCTGTCCTGTCGCACCAATGTTGAATAAACCAACTCGGAATGTTAGAGCCACTCCCAAACCAGCCATGATTAGAGGGGCTGCAAATCGAAGAGTTTCAGTGAAAGGGCGGATAGCAGTTACAAAACTATCTGCTCCGAAGTTGATGATGGAACCCGTGAATAAAGCACCATAACCATCTTGAATTGTCCACCAAACAGTTGATAGAGCCATGCTTGGATCTGAACCAAAGTTAGCCCAAGCCTTCACAACGCTCTTGTCGAAGACCACCATGAAGATAGCTCCGATGATGAATCCAAGAAGAACTGAAAGAGCAATTCTTACTGGATCTCCAGCCATGATCTCATGAAGAACACTGGTGGCTTTATCTTGAGCAGGTTTTGCTGCTGCTTCTTTTTTCTTACTCATGCTGCAATACCTGCCATCATCTTTCCAAGTTTTTCTCTTGTGGTCTTAGCATCAACAATTCCAACTATGCGACCTCTATACATAACTGCAATGCGGTCAGCTAGAGCAAGAACTTCATCTAGTTCTGTTGAGATAATCACAACTGTCTTTCCAGCATCACGAGCAGCAACAATTTGCTCATGGATGAACTCGATTGAACCAACGTCAACACCACGTGTTGGTTGGGAAGCAATCAGAACTCTCAGATCCCTGCTCAGCTCTCTAGCAACAACAACCTTCTGCTGGTTTCCACCAGATAGTTGCTTGGCAAGAGTTCCAGCTGAAGGGGTTCTGATGTCGAATTCTTGAATCAACTTAGAAGCAATTTCATCACGCTTAGCAAAGTCAATCTGAACACCTTTAGCGAAAGGCTTTCCGAAAGAGCCGTCAAGCATAAGGTTCTCGGCAATGGTGAACTGCCCGACTAAACCATCTTTCTTTCGGTCTTCAGGAATGTAGCCAACGCCAGCTTCAAGAACTTGTCTCACATTGCTCTTGGTCAAATCTTTACCAGCAACTGTGATGCTGCCGCTGTGAATCTTTCGCAAACCTAAAATAGCCTCAGCTAATTCGGTCTGTCCATTTCCTTGAACTCCAGCGATAGCAAGAATTTCTCCGTCATTAACCGAGAAGCTAATTCCATCAACCATCTGTTGGTTACGGTCATCCAGAACAGTTAGATTCTTGACAACCAAAGTTTCAGCACCAAGTTTGGCTGCCTTCTTCTTAGTGTCTAGATCAACTTCACGACCAACCATTAGAGAAGCAAGTTCTCCTGCAGTTGCCTTAGGGCTAGCTTCTGAAACAACCTTGCCTTGTCGAATAACAATGATTCGGTCTGCGACTTTCTGAACCTCACGAAGTTTGTGAGTAATGAAGATAATTGAAGTTCCGTTTTTACTCAAGCCTCGCATGATGTCCATTAGCTCATCAGTTTCCTGAGGAGTAAGAACAGCGGTTGGCTCATCAAGAACAAGAATTTTTGCATCTCTTGCCAGAGACTTAATAATTTCAACTCTCTGCTGAGCTCCAACAGGAAGATCTTGAACCTTTGCATCAGGATCAATATCAAATCCAAAGCGATCAGAGATTTCTTTCACAAGTTTGCGGGCAGCGTCTAAGTCCAGGTTGCCAGCTTTTCCAGTTGGTTCATTTCCAAGAACAACATTTTCTGCAACAGTGAAAACAGGAATGAGCATGAAGTGTTGGTGAACCATTCCGATACCAGCAGCCATTGCTTCTCCTGGACCAGAGAACTTAACTGCTTTGTCGTCAAGCAGGATCTGGCCTTCGTCTGGTTGTAGCAGTCCATATAGGACGTTCATAAGAGTTGACTTACCTGCACCGTTTTCCCCTAGCAGGCTAAGGATTTCCCCTGGAGCGAGGGTAAGGCTGATGTTGTCGTTTGCGACAAGAGTACCGAAGCGTTTGGTGATGTTTCTCAGTTCTAGCTTCATTTGAGGGTCTAGCTCCTTTGCGATTCCTTTTTACTAATCTACCCCAAGTTAGAGGGGGGCTTAAAGCAAGAACTGCCGAGGCCTAAGCCTCGGCAGTTCCTAAACTACTTGTCTAAATTAGCCAAGTGGGTTGATTGAACCATCGATAATGCCAGCCTTTAGTTCAGCAAGCTTTGTCTTTAGTTCCTCAGATAGGAATTCAGTGTCTGAGATGTCAGTACCAGCGTTAGCCAAAGTACCGGTGTAAGCGTTGTCCATGCCACCAGCGAAAGCTTCCTTGTCAACTGCAAGTGCCTTCACGATGTCGTAAACTGCTGAACCCATTCTCTTCTCAATTGAGGTAAGAGTTAGGTCTGCATATTCTGGGCTTGTAACGCTGATGTTCTTGTCAACACCGATCATCTTTGCGTCAACACCTGACTCAGAGATCGCTTCTGAAAGAGCACCGAACTGGTCTCCACCAACTGGAACTAGTACGTCTGCACCAGCTGCTAGGTGTCCAGCAGCAATTGTCTTGCCTTCTGGAGCGTTAGGAGCGAATCCACCAATGAAGTCACCCTGCTGTGTAGTTGCATCCCAACCAAGAACAGTCACTGGTGTGCCTGTCTCAGCTTCGTATGCCTTTGCACCGTAGTAGAAACCATCCATGAATGCGGTAACTGCAGAAATCTGTAGACCACCGTAAACGCTAACAACCTTTGAAGTTGAGTAGTACGCAGCTGCATAACCAGCTAGGTATGACGACTCAGCCATGTTGTAACCAACTGGCTTTAGGTTTGTTGCTCCGTTTGACCAACCATCGATTGTTACGAAGTTAACTTCTGGGTTTGCTTCAGCTGCTGCGTTAACTGCGTCAACTAGGTTGAAACCTACTGCGAAGATAACGTCACACTTAGCTGCAACCATTGCATCTAGGTTTGGAGCGAAGTCTTCTGAAGAGTTTGACTCAGCTGAGTTAAGTGTTACACCGAACTCTTCTGCAGCCTTCTCCATACCATCCATCACAGATTCGTTGAATGACTTGTCAGCCCATGAACCTTCGTCAGAAACACCACATTCGATGAATCCTGCGCCTGGCTTTGCAGCACAGCCTGATAGAACTAGCAAGCTGGCTGCTGCCATTGCTACTCCTGCTATTGCCTTACGTGAAACTTTGTTCACTTGTGTCCTCCTGATTTTTTGAGTCGGTGCCAATCACCAACCACACACATCTAGACACTACTAGCCCCCACGGACACTTTTGGCCTCTAACACAAGGTATTTACCTAGGCGTTACAATTCCCTAATTGGAAGGGGAGATCAGGGATTGTCTATAGGTTTCCAAAGACCCCAAAAGTGAGCCGTCGATTGAATCTGGCTGGCTTATTCTCAGTTCGACGGTGTTGAACTTTAGTGCCCCAGGCTTTCTATAAAGAGGGTCAGCTGCAAACTCACGATCCATAAGCGAAGCCACTGCGTTAAAGACATATTTGCTGGTATTTCGTTCAACTGAAACTTGGACTCTTGAGCCAAAAGATAGGTCGGTATCCCCTAGTTGCAGATCTGCTCCTATTAGATAAGGCATGTCAGACGACTCTTCCTCTACACTCTTCCAGATACTCTTGCCCCCAAATATGGCTGCTACATCATTAGAATCCAATGTTGCCAACTTGGTTGCAAGGGTATTTGAGGAAGCAGTTCTTATAAATACAGTCTCTGTTCTCGTTCCAGAAATCTCATCAAAGTCTTTTACACCTCTAATAAAAGAACTCTTTATGTTGGTGGATTGAGAATAAACCGGCTGTATAAAGAGGTGCACGCGTTCAGTCTTTGACTTACCAGCAGCAAAGAATCCTGCTAGGCGAGCAGCGCTCAATGAGTCATCGGCAACCCATCTAAAGTTGGCTGGTTGAGCATTTGCTGCAATAGTGCTGCCAACAAAAAGCACCATCATCTTGGAGTGTTCAGAGGCAAACTGGACAAAGTCATCTAAATAGTTTGGGTTGGCTGAAACCATAAGCACACAGCCATTCTGCAAAGCTTGGAGCAATCTAGCTGGAACCTGCTCTGTGCTGTCATCAATCTGTACTTCACGAACACCAATTCCGTAAACAATTCTTGCTTCAACCAAATCTGCAGCCAGTTGTTTTTCAGGGGTACCAGGAACGATGGTTGTTGAGCGAATCAAGCAAGCCGAAGTCTTTGCTTTGACATCAGGCTTGACTGCCTCTGCTGGTGCACATGCACTCACCCCAACAGTTAAGCCAAGAAGGATTGCTCCAGCTACTAGGTTTCTAAACTTCTTCATGAGTAATTGCTATAGAACTTCGCTATGGCCAGTGACCTTAAGCGAATCAACAAGATTCTTTACCCGCTGAGCATGTTCTTTGGTGGTAACCAATAGAGCATCAGGGGTATCAACAACAATGACATCGTCTAGGCCAATAAGAGCAACCAAACGACCTGTCTCAGAAACGAGGATTCCACTTGATTTGTCGGAGAGTACCGTTACCTCACCCAGGACAGCTAGGTGATTACGCTTGCCACCTGATTGCAGTTCAGCAATAGCTGCAAAATCCCCAACATCGTGCCAACCAAATTTGGCTGGGACAACGGCAACTAGACCCTTGGTAGCAGCAGGCTCGGCAACTGAGTAGTCAATGGCAATCTTCTTTAGAGTCGGCCAGACAACTTCAAAAGTCTTTTCTTGGCTTGGAGTTCCCCAAGCATCAGCCAAAGCCATGATCTTGGTGTGAAGCTCTGGCTCTGTCTCTTGAAGAACAGAGAGAATCAGTGAAGCAGGAGCAATGAACATACCTGCATTCCATAGGTACTTGCCTGAAGCAACATACTTACGTGCACGTTCGATATCTGGCTTCTCAACAAACTTTGCTACTTCTCTGGCGTGCTTAGCAAAAGGAAGATCCATCTTTTCGCCAGCTTTGATGTAGCCAAAACCAACTGAAGGTTCAGTTGGTTGGATACCGATGGTGACAATCTTGCCTGTGGCAGCAACTGCGACTGCTTCCCTAACGCATTCGCCGAATTCTTTGTTGTCTGTTATCACGTGATCTGCTGCGAATGAACCGATGATTACATCTGGTTCTCTCTTTACAAGAATTGCAGCAGCTAAAGCAATCGCTGCAGTTGAATCTTTGGGGCTTGGCTCAAGAAACAGGTTGTTTTCAACTAATTCTGAACACTGTTCGGAAACAGCACTGCGGTGAGCAACACCTGTGACAACCACAATTCGATCTGCTCCAGATAGTGGAGCTAGCCTCTCCCAGGTGTCTTGCAAAAGGGTCTGACCAGATCCGGTTAGGTCATGAAGAAACTTAGGTGCGGATGCTCGAGATAGCGGCCACAGCCTGCTACCAATCCCACCAGCTGGAATCACAGAATAGAAACGAGCCATTGGCTCTTTAGAGTCACTCATACTCTCAAAAGCCTAACCCA
>JBIILH010000012.1:0-17405 GCA_044232765.1 Rhodoluna sp.
GCTTTATCGATGCCCTTGAAGATACCTGGGATAACAGCCCACCTTTGAGAGAGATCAGCTGAGACTAACTTCACATACCAGCCTTCAAAGAAGGGGCTGGCTTTGCCTTTACCGTGGAAGGCTTCAGGGTGTTTCACACCTTCAAGGAAACTTAGTGGGCTCTGCATGCTTTGATGCTATCTCTTATAGAGGTGGGTTAACCTTGAGGTATGAAACCTTTCCAAATCTCAAAAGAAGTCGCCGCTGCCCTAGATGCAGGCAAGCCAGTAGTAGCCCTAGAGTCAACAATCATTTCTCATGGTCTACCAAGACCTCAGAACCTAGCTGCTGCAATTGAATTCGAAGAGATCCTTAGAGAGCAGGGTGTAACCCCTGCAACTATCGCCATCCTGGATGGAGTTCCGCAGATTGGTTTGGATTCAGTTGGTGTTGAACGTATTGCTAATGAAGATCTAGCTAAAGCAAGCGTGAGAGATATTCCTATCCTTGCTGCTCGTAAAGAAAGCGGAGCAACAACTGTTGCAGCTACTGCTCACCTAGCCTCACTCGCTGGTATCCGAGTATTTGCTACCGGTGGTCTTGGTGGAGTGCACAGAGGAGCTAATACAACCTTTGATGAGTCAGCTGACCTTTCTACTCTTGCCGTTACACCTATAACTGTTGTTTGTGCTGGCGTGAAATCAGTTCTAGATATCTCAGCAACCCTAGAAAGACTTGAATCACTTTCCGTTCCAGTTATTGGTTGGCAGACCAAAGAGTTCCCTGCCTTCTGGCTAAACCAGTCTGGTCTTCAGATTGATTGGTCCCTAGACACAACAGACCAGATTGCTCAGGCTATGAAGGCTCAGGATGAACTAGGTCACAACCAAGGAATTGTTATCGCTAACCCAATTCCATTGAACCTTCAGTGGGATCCAGCAGAACACGACCGTGTTCTACAGATTGCTTTCAAAGCAGCAGAAGCTGCTGGTGTTCACGGCAAGGCTGTAACACCATTCCTACTTGGCTTCATTGTTGAAGAGTCAAAGGGTAAAAGCCTTGAAGTGAATCTTGATCTCGCTAGAAACAACGTCAAGCTTGCAGGACAGATTGCAACATCCTGGTCGAAAGTGAACTAGTGGAAAGAGTCTTAGTTATTGGCGATGTCATTGATGACATCATTGTTGTCCCTGAGGGACAAGTAAGAGCCAATACTGATACCAATGCCCAGATCACCCAAACACTTGGTGGATCAGCAAGCAACATGGCTAGCTGGGCATCCCACGAAGGAGCAGAAGTAACTTTCATTGGTTGTGTTGGTTCTGCTGATAAAGATCGAGTTACTAAAGAGTTTGAAAGCTTTGGTGTTCATACCCAATTACAAACAAGTGAAACCTTAAAGACTGGATCACTTGTTGTTTTAGTTGAAGGTGCTTCAAGAAGTATGCTCACCGATAGGGGAGCTAACAAAGAGTTATCTCTTGAAGAGCTAACTATTGATTACCTAAGTGATTTCTCTTATGTGTATCTATCTGGCTACACACTGTTTGGTAGATCAGAAGCTGAGATCAAGAACTTTATCTTCAGAGTTCAAGATGCTGGAGCACTACTTGCAATTGATCCGGGTTCTTCTGGCTACATCAAAGACTTTGGTGTTGAAGAATTCAAGTCCTGTGTGAATGGCGTAGACATTCTTTTGCCTAATGAAGAAGAGTTTGAACTTCTATCAACTGAACCATCACACATCACAATCGTCACTAAAGGTAGTCACGGAGTTGATCTCTATATAGAAGGAATAAAAACTAATTCCTTTGAAGCAGAGAAAGTTACCGCAATAGATCCAACTGGTGCTGGTGATGCTTTTGCTGGTTCACTAATTGCAAACCTGTCAAAAGGTGTTGAGCTTCATAGTGCAATAGCAAATGCAACAAGGACTGCTGCAAAAGCAGTTACTACTATTGGTGCCCGCCCTCAGCTTTGAATCTTTCAATAGATTCATCGATTAGACGCTGAGCTTCATCCTTACCTGCCCACTTACCAACCTTGACCCACTTGCCTGGCTCTAGATCTTTGTAGTGAGTGAAGAAGTGCTCTAGCTCATCTTTGGTTTGCTGAGGAACATCGTTGATGTCCTGGATGTGTTCCCAGCGCTTGTCCTTGACTGGAACACAGAGAATCTTCTCGTCGATGCCACCATCGTCTTCCATAGGCAATACACCTACTGGTCTTACCTCAACGATCACACCTGGGAATAGTGGGTATTCCAGAAGAACCAGTGCGTCTAATGGGTCTCCATCGCCACCTAGGGTGTTGTCAAAGTATCCGTAGTCAACTGGATAGACAAAAGGGGTGAACAGAACACGGTCCAAACGGACTCGTCCTGACTCGTGGTCAACCTCATATTTGTTACGGCTTCCGCGAGGAATCTCGATGATGGCGTCAATAGACATGCTTCTCCTAAATAGGCTAGTTACAACAAGAATACCGAAAGGCGACAATGTCCGAGCGAGTTAGGCTAACCCCAGCAATGGCGGATGTCCGTCGTGCTATTCGGGATTCCTGGGATCAAGTAGGACTAGCCAAGGGCTCAACCGTTGCAGTTGCCTGCTCCGGAGGAGCAGATTCACTAGCTTTAGCTAGTGCTGCTCTATTTGAGGGAAATAGAGCAGAGCTCAAAGTCACTGCAGTGATTGTGAATCACAATCTCCAAGAAGGCTCTAAAGATGTTGCTCTTAGAACTCAAGGAGTTCTAACCGCACTTGGCTATGAAGTTGTGGAGATTATGGACGTAGTTGTCCAACAGAATTCCTTAGGCATGGAAGCAGCGGCTAGAAATGCTCGTTATGAAGCTTTAGCTAAGTTTGCAGAAAAACATGGAGCAACTTTTACGATGCTCGGTCACACTCTCGATGATCAGGCAGAGACAGTATTGCTTGGGTTAGCTAGAGGTTCTGGTGCTAAGTCGATGGCTGGCATGCCAACACTTTCAGCTGATGAAAAGTATTTGCGACCACTACTTCGAATTACAAGAAAAGAAACAGTTTCTTATTGTGAAGATTCGGGATTGAAGTATTGGTCTGATCCTCAAAACCTAGATACTAAATTCTCAAGAGTGAAAGCAAGACTAAAAGTCTTGCCAGTTCTTGAAGAAGAACTTGGTCCTGGTATTGCCCAAGCTCTTTCAAGAACAGCAGATATTCTGCAGGATGACATTAGCTATCTTGAAGCTCAAGCAGTTGAGGCTTTCAAAGAGGTCGCTAAGACAACCAACAACTCTGTCATGATTGATGTTGCAGGTTTTGAGAAGTTACATAAGGCTCTTGCTACTCGTGTTATTCACAAGTCCCTTTCCCTTATGGGAGCAGAACCTGCCAAGGTTCAGATTGATGCAGTTATGGACTTAGTAAATAATTGGCATGGTCAAAAACCTTTGACCCTTCCCTCCGTTAGAGTAGAGCGAAAGGGCCAAGAGATTATTCTCAAAAGCACTAAAACTATGAAGCCAGGAGCATGCTAGGTGAACCTCGATAAGGTCCAGAAGGACATCACTAAGGTCTTAGTTACCGAAGAACAGATCGCAACAAGAATTGAAGAGCTAGCTCGCGAAATAGAAAAGAAGTATGAAGGTAAAGACCTCCTACTTGTTGGAGTTCTAAAAGGTGCAGTCATGTTCATGGCTGATCTTTCAAGAGCAATTCAATTGCCAGTAAACATGGACTGGATGGCTGTCTCTTCTTATGGTTCAGGAACCCAGTCTTCAGGTGTTGTTCGAATCCTTAAAGATCTAGATGCTGATGTTCTTGGCAGACACGTACTTATTGTTGAAGACATCGTTGACTCTGGCCTGACTCTGTCATGGCTCATGAGCAACCTAACTGCCAGAGGAGCAGCAACGGTAGAAGTTGTAGCTCTTCTTCGCAAGCCAGATGCAGCCAAGGTTGAGGTTAATGTTGCCTGGGTAGGTTTTGATATCCCTAACGAGTTTGTTGTTGGCTATGGCCTTGATTATGCCGAGCACTACCGCACCCTCAAGGATGTAGGGGTCCTAGCCCCAGCTGTTTACAGCTAAATCCCCTTTAATCTCTCTGCGAACAAGCCCTATTCGGGGTTTCACCAAGGCTTTTGGGCTTGTAGCCTATTACTTGGTCTTGTTGTATTAGGAAGGTAGGGGCTAGAGCCTCTTTTATGAAATCACGCAAACTTTTTAGAGGTCCATTTATCTGGATTTTGGTTGCCTTTGTTGTGCTAACTATTGGGTTGAACTCAGTAAACACAACAGGATTCACCAAGGTGGACACCTCAGTAGGTATTCAGTTCATTGAAAGTGGAGCAGCCAAGTCTGTTCTCGTAATTGAAAATGAACAACGTGTTGATGTTGTTTTGAACACTGCTGACTCAAAGTATGGCGACAAGGTCCAGTTCTTCTATGTGACACCTCGTGGCACACAGGTTGCAACTGCTATTTCTGAAGCAACAATTGCTGATGGTTTCAACGATCAGGTGACCAGCACTCCTTGGTACCTATCTCTATTGTTCTCAATCTTACCTTTCATTCTTATCTTTGGTCTGTTCTGGTTCTTGATGAGTAATGCTCAAGGCGGCAACAGCAAGGTTATGCAGTTCGGTAAGTCAAGAGCGAAGCTCTACAACAAGGACATGCCTAAAGTTACTTTTGCTGATGTTGCTGGTGTTGATGAAGCAATTGAAGAACTTGAAGAAATTAAAGACTTCCTAAAGGAGCCACAGAAGTTCCAAGCAGTTGGAGCAAAGATTCCTAGAGGTGTATTGCTTTATGGTCCTCCAGGAACAGGCAAGACTCTCCTTGCTAAAGCAGTAGCTGGTGAGGCTGGAGTTCCTTTCTTCACAATCTCAGGTTCTGACTTTGTTGAAATGTTTGTTGGTGTCGGTGCATCTCGTGTTCGTGATCTATTTGAGCAAGCCAAGGCTGCATCACCTGCAATCATCTTTGTAGATGAAATTGATGCTGTTGGGCGTCAGCGTGGAGCTGGTGTTGGTGGCGGCAACGATGAGCGTGAGCAAACACTTAACCAGTTACTAGTTGAGATGGATGGTTTTGATTCAAAGACCAACGTAATTCTAATTGCAGCTACAAACCGTCCTGATGTTCTAGACCCAGCACTTCTTCGTCCTGGTCGCTTTGATCGTCAGATTGGTGTTTCAGCTCCTGACCTAATTGGTCGTGAACAGATTCTTAAAGTGCATGCAAAAGGTAAGCCAGTTGCAACTGATGTTGATCTAGCAACTGTCGCTAGAAGAACTCCTGGTTTCACTGGTGCTGACCTAGCAAACGTTTTGAATGAAGCTGCTTTGCTAACTGCTCGTTTGGGTGAGAAGCAAATTACTAACTCAACTTTGGATGAGTCAATCGATCGTGTTATCGGAGGACCTGCAAAGAAGACTCGTTTGATGCAGGACACTGAGAGATTGAATACCGCTTATCACGAAGCAGGTCACGCTCTTGTTGCTGCTTCTCTAAATCACAGTGATCCTGTTTCTAAGGTAACTATCCTTCCTAGAGGTAGAGCACTTGGTTACACCATGGTGCTTCCACTAGAAGATCGTTACTCAGTTACTCGTAACCAGCTACTAGACCAGATTGCTTATGCAATGGGCGGTCGCGTTGCTGAAGAAGTAGTCTTCGGAGATCCAACTACTGGAGCATCTAATGACTTCGAGAAGGCAACTTCTATTGCTAAGGCAATGGTCATGCAGTACGGAATGTCTAGCCTGGTTGGCTCTGTTGCCTATGGCACAGCAGGCGAAGTGTTCATCGGTAGAGACATGGCGAGCACCAAGGAATACAGCGATGTAACTGCTCAGAACATTGATAAAGAGATCAGAGCAATCCTTGATGCAGCTCACGATGAGGCCTACAAAGCAATCAACCTAAACCGCAAGGTTCTAGACGCAATGGCTAAAGAGCTGATGGAGAGAGAAACTCTAAACACTGAAGACATTGCAGTTATCTTCAAGCCAGTAAAGAAGCTTCCTAAGCGTGCTCAGTGGCTTTCAAAGAAGACCAGACCAAAGCCTAAGCAAGGCCCTATCGCTATTCCTAAGAAGGGTTCAACTGCTTCTAAGAATGCAGCAACCAAGAAGGAAGCAGCTAAGAAGCCCGTTGCGAAGAAAACAACTAGAGCTAAAAAGGCTTAGTAATGGTGGACGCCGAACGCATCAAAAAGGCAGTAGTTGAGCTTATCTCTGCTATCGGCGAAGACCCTAACCGTGAAGAACTAAAAGCAACTCCACAAAAGTTTGCTGATGCTTACAAAGGTTTCTTCGCAGGTGTTGGCGTTGATCCGCTAGAAGCACTCAATGAAACATTTCCTGCTGAACACAACGATGTTGTAATTCTCAAGGACATTGAACTAGTAAGTATTTGTGAACATCACCTGTTGCCTTTCACAGGAGTGGCCCACATCGCTTATCTTCCAAGTGATCGAGTAATTGGTTTAGGAAGATTACCTAAGTTAGTTGAAATACTTTCAGCAAGACCTCAACTTCAAGAAAACCTAACCGCTCAGATTGCTGATGCACTAGAGCAAGGTTTAGGAACTAGAGGAGTAGTTGTTGTTATTGAAGCAAGACATCACTGTGTTGCATCTCGTGGAGCAAGACAACCAGAAGCCAACACAGTGACAATGGCTACACGAGGTGAATACAGCGAAGCTGCTACAAGAGCAGAAGTTATGGCTCTCATCGCAAAATGAAATACAACCCAACTGCTCCTAAAGTAAGACCACTTGTTATGGGCGTATTAAATACCACCCCAGATAGCTTTAGTGATGGCAATCAGTTTCTCGAACTTCAAGCAGCATTAGATCACGCCAAGTTATTGCAAATGTCTGGAGCAGACGTCATTGATGTTGGCGGCGAATCAACTAGACCAGGTGCAACTCGCATATCAGTTGAAGAAGAGCAAGAGAGAGTACTTCCAGTTATCGGAAAGATTGTTGATGCTGATTTAGGTTGTGCTATTTCTATTGACACCATGAATTCAGAAACCGCTCTAGCCGCAGTATTACTTGGTGCAACAATCATCAACGATGTTTCAGGTGGTTTAGCTGACGAGAACATGTTCAAAGTTGCTGCTGAAACAAAAGCAACACTAGTTATCTCTCACTGGCGTGGACACGCAGATGTCATGGACACCATGAGCTCGTATCAGAACGTTGCACTTGAAGTAGCTAATGAACTCAAAAGTAGGGTGGATGCGGCAGTAGCTGCTGGAGTAGCTCTAGACAAGATTGTGATTGATCCAGGTCTTGGCTTTGCTAAAGACATGAAACAGAACTGGCAACTAGTTGCCAGGTTAGATGAACTTGAGAAGCTAGGGCTTCCAATCCTTGTTGGAGCATCTCGTAAGAGATTCATAGCAGGTGCTCTAGATCAAGAAGAGCCTAATTCTGTCTCTCATGAGAGACGAGATGTTGCTACAGCTGTCCTAACAGCCCTTCTTATGCAGAGAAAGCTGTGGGGAGTCAGAGTCCACAATGTCCTAGCCACTACCGATGCCATCAGCATTGTTGGGGCTTTGCACGAGGGTGAAGCAGATAAGAAGTCTTCCTAGGGCAGAATTGACCTATGCGTCACAAAATATCCATTACAGGCCTTAGAGTCTTTGCGCACCACGGAGTCTTTGACTTTGAGAGACAAAACGGCCAAGACTTCTATATAGACGCAAGTATCTGGGTAGATGGGGATAAAGCAGCCTTCTCAGATGATCTAAACCACACAGCTCACTACGGTGATTTGGCTAAGGGTTTGGTTGAACTAACCAAGAACAACCCAGTAGATCTATTAGAGACTCTGGCCCAGAGACTCTTGGATTACGCATTGAACTTCGGTGGAGGCAAAGTCCTAAAGGCAAAGATTACAGTTCATAAACCAGGAGCACCTATCCCTTATGAATTTGAGGATGTAAGCATCACTGTTAAAGCCAAGAGACCCCTCTAATGACAACAGCTGTTCTAGCTCTTGGAAGTAATTTAGGGGACAAGCGCCAGTGGCTAGTCCAAGCTTTGGCTCTGATTTCAACCACTCCTGATATCTACCTAACTGACATCTCTCCTGTTGTTGAATCAAAGGCTTTGACTCTATCTGGCGTTGATTCTTCTAAGCCAAGCTTTTTGAATTGTGTAGCAGAGATAGAAACTCCTCTAGAACCAGAACAGTTACTTGGAGAACTGCAGGCAATTGAACAGGAACTAGGTAGAAAACGCAAAGAGCGTTGGGGCGATAGAAATATTGACATCGACATCATTACCTATGGCAAGACTGTGTTGAGTTCTCCAGATCTTGTTATCCCTCATCCAGAAGCTAAGAACAGAGCATTCGTCATTGTTCCTTGGTATCTAATGAATCAGAAGGCAACACTTCCTGGTGTTGGCAGAATAAAGAAGTTAGCTAGAAGACTTGCAGATCAGGTGGAACTCAATTGAAACCAATCAGTCCAATCATGATTGTCCTATGGACAATTGCTGCAGGAGTAATCTCCTTCGGCTACAGCACCTATGCAGTTAACAATGGTTTAGAGATTCCAATAACTGGAATCTCCCTTTCTATATCTAATGCTTTGATTGCAGTAATTCTCTTAGCTCTTGCTGTTCCTATCTGGAAATACAAGAGAAACCTAGTCAAGCTAGCAACTTCAACAAACAAATTACTTCCAGTGAACCCTTTTTATGCTGTTCGTGTTCTTCTGCTTTCTAAAGCAGCAGCTATCACTGGTGCAATCTTCATTGGCTGGCACGCTGGTGTATTGGTGAAGCAGTTCACTGCTCCTGTTGTTGTGACAGATGCGACTACTCCTAACATCACTGCATTAGTAGCAGCAGTGCTACTTCTAATCGTTGGCTTTGTAGTTGAACAAATCTGCAAGCTACCTAGCGATGAGAGTAAAGATGAGTAGCCGTCTAAACGTCGCTGTCATTGGTGCAGGACCTGTAGGTCTAGCCATGGCTAAAGCCATCTCAGATGCAGGACATTCCATCATGGCGATAGCAACAACAGATCCAGCCAGAGCAGAACAGGTTGGTGCTGTTCTGCCTGGCATCAAGGTTGCTCCTGTAGTTGATGCTGTTCAAGATGTTGATCTAGTTATCTTTGCTATTCCAGGTGGAGAGCTTGTGTCTTTGGTTTCAGGACTAGTCAAGACTGAGTCTTTCGCTAGAGGGCAACTAGTTGCTCATACATCTCCTGATTATGGTTATGAAGTATTTGATGAAGCTTTGTCTTTGGGTGTTGTGCCAATGGCTATTCATCCAGCAATACGTTTCACAGGTATTAGTTCTGTTGATAGAACCAGACTCATGGATGCATACATCGCCGTTGATTCACCTAAGGCTGTGCTTCCTGTTGTGCAGACACTTGCTATTGAACTAGGTGGAGAACCTGTTCATGTTCCAGCAGAAGCAAGAGCTAAATATGCAGAAGCAATCTCTGTTGCTTCTTCTTTTACTTCTTTGATTGTTGGACAAGCAGTGAATCTGTTAGAAGAAGCAAACATCGAGAAGTCAAGGCAAATACTTTCTGGCATCATGCGTTCAGCTTTAGAAGAATCACTTCGCAGCGCTGTTGTTGAAATTGATCCAGCAGATCTACTAGAGGGCGAAAACGATTGAAGTTAGTTGAAACCGTAAGCCAACTACAGCAGGAGATTGCTGAAGCTAAGTCTTTGGGTAAGAAGGTTGTTTTTGTGCCAACCATGGGTGCTTTGCATGAAGGTCACTTATCTCTAGTTGAAGAAGCTAATCAAGTTCAAGATGCCTTTGTTGTTATGAGTATCTTTGTGAACCCAACCCAGTTTGGTAAGGGCGAAGACTTTGATAGATATCCAAGAACTCTTGAGAGCGACATCAAGGCTCTTTCTGCTTTGACTAATCCACCAGCACTACTGTTTGTTCCTTCAGTTGAAGAGGTTTATCCAGAAGGAATGGATGCACCTTTGAAGCCTCGAGCAGGAGCTTTAGGTTCAGTGTTTGAAGGAGCTTCAAGACCTGGCCACTTTGAGGGAATGCTCCATGTCATTTCTTGGTTCTTTGAGGTCATTAAGCCTGACACGGCAGTGTTTGGGGCTAAGGATGCTCAGCAGCTCTTCTTGATCAAGAGAATGGTTCATAGGGAATTCAATGACTCAATTGAAATCATTGAGGCTCAGACCATCAGAGAAGATGACTATCTAGCCAGATCCAGTAGGAATAGGTTCCTGAGTGAAGATGGCAGGAGCTTTGCTCCTGCGTTGTTCGACACCTTGATGCAAGTTCAAGAGCAGATAACTAATGGTGAACTACCTTCCGTGGCTCTTGCTTCGGCTATTAGTGCCCTAGATAGCCCACCGCTGGCTAAACTTGATTATCTAGTCTTAGTTGATAAGAGCACCTTTTCACCGATAAGCGATGGGTTCCATGGCGAAGCCCAACTACTTGTTGCTGTTGTTGTTTCAGGTGTCCGCCTTATTGACAACATAACTTTCTATATTCAGGAGCCGGCATGACCGACGAGCAAGTAACCCCAAACGAAGACGAACAGGACCTGCCTGAGCAGATTGCTATTCGTTTGGCTAAGCGTGAGCGACTAATTGCTTCAGGCACAGATGCTTACCCTGTGAGCCTTCCTATTACCCACACCATCGATCAGGTAAAAGATAAGTACCCAGATCTTGAGATCGATGTTGCAACGGGAGAAAAAGTAGCTCTTGCCGGAAGAGTAATGTTCCAGAGAAACACAGGAAAGCTTTGCTTTGGCACCTTGCAAGCAGGAACTGGAACTCGAATCCAGGTAATGCTTTCTCTAGACAAGGTTGGCGAAGCAAGCCTTGAAGAATATAAGGAACTAGTAGATCTTGGTGATCACTTGTTTGTTTCAGGTGAAGTTATTACCTCAAAGCGCGGAGAGCTTTCTATTCTTGTTGACAGCTGGTCAATGGCTGCTAAAACTATTCGACCTCTACCTAACCTCCACAATGAACTTGGCGAAGAGTATCGTGTTCGTCACCGCTTCGTAGATTTGATTGTTCGTGACCGTGCTCGTGAAGTGGTTCAGATTAGAAGCAAGGTAATGCAGTCTCTTCGCAACACCTTTACTAAAGACGACTTCATTGAAGTTGAAACTCCAATGCTTCAGACCATCCACGGTGGAGCATCGGCTAGACCTTTCAAGACCCATTCAAATGCTTTTGACACAGAGTTGTTCCTACGTATTGCACCAGAGCTATTCCTAAAGAGAGCTGTTGTTGGTGGTATTGATCGTGTTTATGAGATCAACAGAAACTTTAGAAACGAAGGTGCTGACCGCACACACTCTCCTGAGTTTGCAATGCTTGAAGCATATGAGGCATACGGTGACTACAACACCATGGCGAAACTCACTCAAGCTCTAATTCAGAATGCAGCAATGGATGTGTTTGGAACTCTAAAGGTTGAACTAGAAGATGGTGAAGTCAATGACCTTTCAGGTGAATGGGCTCGCATCTCAATGTTTGAATCTCTATCAGAAGCTGCTGGAGTTGAGATAACACCTGACACTGACATCAAGGTTCTAAAGGCTCTTGCTGATAAAGAGGGTCTAGAGATTGATCACCCACTTCACGGTAAGTATGTTGAAGAGCTATGGGAGCACTTTGTGAAAGGTGATCTACAGAAGCCAACATTTGTTATGGACTTCCCAGTGGATACTTCACCTTTGGTTCGTAACCACAGATCAAAGCCAGGAGTAGTTGAGAAGTGGGATCTATACATCAGAGGCTACGAGCAAGCTACCGGCTACTCAGAACTAGTAGACCCAGTTATTCAGCGTGAAAGATTTGTAGCTCAGGTGAAGTTATCTGCTGCCGGAGATCCAGAAGCTATGAAGCTAGATGAAGATTTCCTAAAGGCTCTTGAATTCGGTATGCCACCAACTGGCGGTATGGGTATGGGTATCGACAGATTACTTATGAGCCTTACCGGTCTCGGTATCCGTGAAACTATCATGTTCCCGTTGGTGAAGTAATCATGCAGGTATTTCTTGATGCACTTCTAGCCACCCTGCCACCAATCAGCATGGCTGTTATTGTCTACATCCTCTTCAAATCAATCATTGGCTCAGATGCTAAAGAGCGTAAAGTCAGGGCCAAGATTGAGGCTGAAGAACGAGCCAAGCTGGCTGCTAAGAAGTAGGTAGAGTTTCAATATTCGATTCCTTGGAGGGGACAATGAAGAATAAAGATCCGGAAATCATGGCTGTTTACGTGAACAGCGTTTTTCTAGTGAAAATCGTTGCGTACACAATTGGAATAATGGGGTTCGGCTTCATCGTCTTGCCGGTTGCTGGTCAAGAGAATTTCAACTTAGCGATGTTCTTTGTATTATGGGCATCTTTTGGCGGAGCTTTAGCTGCAATCTTTATCCTGTATTCGGGACTGCGCCTACCGGGCTATCAAGCGGCTGTCGCAAGCTACTCAACCAACAAGACTGAGAAGGCCAGAATGAAGGCCAAATATCAGGCGGTCAAGAGCACTAAGCCTTGTAATCTATCTCGCACACAATTGCTCATTTCAGCCGGATCAGGGCTTGTTGTCGCCGCTGCTGTAGCAATGACTTTGTAGAGCTCGGGCTCACTTTCAAAGCCCTTTCCTAAGTCATTTCCCCCATTGGCGAACAGCCCTAACAAATGGGGTTCCAGAGGGTTATCTTCTTTGTAAGCACTAAAAGTGTCGAAGGAGAAGCAAATGTTCGAGAAGTTCACCGATAAAGCCCGCAGGGTAGTTGTATTGGCTCAAGAAGAAGCCAAGTCACTAAACCACAACTACATTGGCACAGAGCACATTCTGCTCGGTCTGATCCACGAGGGCGAAGGCGTAGCCGCTAAGGCGCTAGAAGCACTCGGTATTTCTCAAGAGGCAGTTAGAGACCAGGTCAAGGAAATCATCGGTCAAGGACAACAGCCCCCAACAGGACACATTCCTTTCACTCCAAGAGCTAAGAAAGTTCTTGAGCTATCTCTTCGCGAAGCTCTTCAGCTAGGTCACTCATACATTGGAACTGAACACCTTCTATTAGGTCTCATCAAAGAAGGTGAAGGTGTTGCAGCTCAGGTTCTAACTAAGTTAGGTGCTGACACCAACAAGGTTCGTGCACAGGTTCAGCAGATGCTTCAAGGATTTGAAGGAAAAGAATCTGCAACCGTTGGTGGCGAAGCTATTCCACAAAAGGGTTCTCAGGTTCTAGACCAGTTCGGTAAGAACCTAACCCAGGCTGCTGCTGAAGGAAAACTAGATCCTGTTATCGGTCGTGAAAGAGAAATTGAAAGAGTCATGCAGATTCTTTCAAGAAGAACTAAGAACAACCCAATTCTTATTGGTGAACCAGGTGTTGGTAAGACTGCTGTTGTTGAAGGTCTTGCTCAAGCAATCGTTGCTGGTAACGTTCCAGAAACTCTAAAGGGTAAGCAGCTTTACACACTAGACCTTGGTTCACTTATCGCAGGTTCTAGATACCGTGGTGACTTCGAAGAAAGACTAAAGAAGGTCATCAAGGAGATCAAGGGCCGTGGAGATATCATCACTTTCATTGATGAGATCCACACACTAGTTGGAGCAGGTGCTGCTGAAGGTGCTGTTGATGCTGCATCTATCTTGAAGCCAATGCTGGCTCGTGGTGAACTACAAACTATTGGCGCAACTACTTTAGATGAGTTCAGAAAGTACTTCGAAAAGGATGCCGCTTTAGAGCGTAGATTCCAATCAATCCAGGTTAATGAGCCAAGTGTTCCACAGACCATCAACATCTTGAAGGGTCTTCGTGACCGCTACGAAGCACACCACAAGGTTTCAATCACTGATGGTGCAATCGTTGCTGCTGCAAAGCTTGCAGATCGTTACGTATCTGACCGCTACCTACCAGACAAGGCGATTGACCTTATCGATGAGGCAGGAGCAAGACTTCGTCTGTCTATCCTTTCTTCACCACCAGAGCTACGTGAACTTGAAGAGAAGATTGCTGGAGTTCGTGTTGATAAAGAGAAGGCAATTGATTCTCAAGACTTCGAAGGTGCCGCCAAGCTTCGCGATACAGAGAAGAAACTTATCTCTGAAAGAGCCAAGATGACTAAGCAGTTCCGTACAGGAAATGTTGCAGCCCACGGTGTTGTTGATGAAGGTCTTATTGCTGAAGTTCTAGCTGCTGCTACTGGCATCCCAGTATTCAAGCTAAGCGAAGAAGAATCAGCGAAGTTGATCTTCATGGAAGCAGAACTACACAGAAGGGTTATTGGTCAGAAGAAGGCTGTTGACTCTATCTCTAAGGCAATCCGTCGTCAGCGTGCTGGCTTGAAAGACCCTAACCGTCCTTCAGGTTCATTCATCTTCGCTGGTCCTACCGGTGTTGGTAAGACAGAGCTTGCTAAGGCACTGGCAGAATTCCTATTCGAAGATGAAGGTGCACTGATCTCACTAGACATGAGCGAGTACGCAGAGAAGCACACCGTATCTAGATTGTTCGGTGCTCCTCCGGGCTACGTTGGATTCGATGAGGGTGGTCAGCTAACTGAGCGTGTTCGCCGCAAGCCATTCAGCGTTGTTCTATTCGATGAGATTGAGAAGGCTCACCCAGATATCTTCAACTCATTGTTGCAGATTCTTGAAGAGGGTCGTCTAACCGATGGTCAGGGACGTGTTGTTGACTTCAAGAACACAATCATCATCATGACTACCAACCTGGGAAGCAAGGACATCTCTAAGGGTGCTCTTGGCTTCAACCTTGAAGGTGACCAGAAGAATGACTTTGACCGCATGGCAGCCAAGGTTAACGATGAACTAAAGAAGCACTTCAAGCCTGAGTTCTTGAACCGTGTTGATGATGTCATCGTCTTCCCTCAGCTATCTAAGCCTGAGTTGATGGAGATTGTTGATCTATTCATCAAGAAGCTAAACGTACGCCTGGAAGAGAGAGACATTACTCTTACTCTTACAACCGCTGCGAAAGAGCGCTTGATTGAGCTAGGTTACGACCCAGCACTGGGTGCCAGACCTCTACGTCGAGCAGTTCAGCGTGAAATCGAAGACCAGATCTCTGAGAGCATCTTGCAGGGTGTTATTAAGAATGCAAGCGATGTTGTTGCAGATCTAGTTGGCGGAGAATTCATCTTCACGTCAAATGTGAGAGAAATTGCTAGCATTTAGCAATGCCCCACAAAGATTTCATTCTTAGACCAGCAAGAACAAGCGACATCGTTGCCATTCAGGCAATGCGTGCTCCGCTAGTCGATACCAAGGTCTTACTTCAGCATCAGCTGGTATCTCTCTATGAGCGCGTCCAGGAGTTCGTGGTTGCTGAAACCAAAGATGGACGCATTCTCGCTGCAGGTGCACTTCACGTTATGTGGGGGGATCTAGCTGAGGTTAGATCCCTTGTAGTTGACCAGAGTGCTAGAGGTATGGGTCTAGGTAAAGAGATCGTTGAGGCATTAGTTGAACGTGCATACACCTTAGGTATCAGAAGAGTCTTCTGCCTAACCTTTGAAGTGGACTTCTTTATTCGCTGTGGTTTTGACATCATTAGCGATGTTCCTGTTGATGAGGCAACCTTCGAGCAGATGGTTCAGTCAGCCGATGATGGTGTTGCTGAGTTCCTAGATCTAGCTCGAGTAAAGGAAAACACACTAGGCAACACCCGCATGCTTCGCTTGCTATAGCAAACTCGCTGGCAAACTTGTCTTATGTTTGCAAGATACCCTTCCCCTCTCGAATTACTTATTAGACGCCTAGTATTCCTAGCTGTCGTCATCGGTTTAATCTGGGCTCTAATTGCTGGAGTAATGTCCTTCTTTGGTTGGGTTGGTTCAATCTTTAACCCGAACCAAACTCCAACAATTGTTGCCGGTGCTGACTGTCAATCACAGCAGCTAAGCATCGAAGCTCATGTTGGTACTGAAAAAGCAGAAGACCAACTAGCTTTCAACCCAGGAGATACTCCTTTCATTTGGTACTCAGTGACAAACATCGGAAACGTTGAATGTAAATTCAACGTTGGCTCTGATGTAACTTTCTACAAGATCACTAGTGGAACCGATGTTGTTTGGAACTCTAAGGATTGCAACACTCCACGCTCTTCCGCAGAACCTATCCTGCTACTGCCAAACAAAGAGGTAGCTGCACCACCAGGAGGTTGGGACAGAGTTAGATCTGGGGATGCAGGATGTTCTGCAAATGAGGGATTGCCTGCTGTGACAGCTGATGGAGCAAGTTACATCTTGGAAGCTGAAGTAAATGGAATTCTGAGTACCAACAAGCCTCAGTTTGTGTTGAACTAGTCCTATGACACAAACAGTTGCATTCCTAGGTACAGGCTCTATGGGCTCGGCAATCCTTAACGGCATGATTCAAAACGGAACTAAAGGTTCCGATGTTCGTGCAACAACTAAGACGGTAGCTAGATCAGAAGAACTAGCAACTAAGTATGGTTTGTCAGCTTTCGCGACCGATTATCAACCAAACGCTAACGCTCTTGCTGTTGAAGGTGCTGACATTGTTCTTGTTGCTGTGAAGCCTGCTTATGTTCTTCAGGTTCTAGACGAAGTCAGAGAAGTTATCTCTAAGAATGCTCTAGTTATTTCCGTTGCTGCCGGTGTTGAAATCAAAACCATGGAAGCGCATCTTCCTGAAAGTGTTTCTGTTGTTAGAGCAATGCCTAATACCCCAGCACTTATTCAACAAGGTGTTACCGGTATCGCAGCTGGATCAAGAGTTACCCCAGAGCAACTAGCTGTTGCTGTTTCACTGTTTGATTCTGTTGGGAAGACTTTGGTTATCCCTGAAGAGCAGATTGATGCTCTATCAACCATCTCTGGATCAGGTCCTGCCTATGTTTTCTACTTCATCGAAGAATTCATTAACACTGCTCTGAGTCACGGCTTTAGCCAAGAAGATGCTTACCTAATGGTGTCTCAAACATTCTTAGGTGCAAGTGAACTATTGGTTCAACAGCAAGGAGATCCTGCTGAACTTAGAAGACAGGTTACTAGTCCTAATGGAACAACCATGAAGGCTATTGCTGTATTGCAAGAAGGCAACCTTCATGACTTATTCTTGAAAGCAACAAGCGCAGCGTTAGCTCGCGCAAAAGAAATAGCCCAGGAGCAAAAATAATGACTGATGTATTCGATGCTTTAGCCGATAAAAACCGCCGCAGCATTCTTGAACTAGTAGCTGCTTCTGAGTCTCTAACTACAGCTGCTCTTGCAACAAAGACCAAGCTTTCAGCAACAGTCCTTGATAAGCACCTAAAGGTATTAGTCGAGGCAGAACTTCTAACTGTTGTGACCAAGGGTAAGACCAGCACCTACACACTAAACAAAACTGGTTTAGGTGTAGCTGGTAAGTGGTTTGGAAAGTTTGGTTTTGCATTTGTATCGAATCAAGCTGATCA
>JBIILH010000062.1:0-5804 GCA_044232765.1 Rhodoluna sp.
ATTGGTCCAGTTGGTGGAGTCAAGCAAAAAATGTATGGAGCTCAAAGAGCTGGAGTGAAGTGGTTCTTAGCTCCCAGCGAAAACTGTGATCAGGTCATTGGAAACATACCGGATGGACTTACAGTTATAAAGGTTTCAACAATTCAGGATTCACTTAAGGCAGTAGAGGCGATTTCCAGCAACAAGGGCATCGACCAGCTTCAATCTTGTACAAAACAAATAACAGCTAAGGAAAAACAATGAGTCAGATAAATGCAGCAGAGCTTCGCAAGCGAGCGCCTCTAGCAATATCAGTTGGTATTGTCGCGGTCTTGGCAATTGCTCTAGTAAGCGGTTCAAGTGTCTACACAGATGTGTTGTGGTTCGATCAGCTCGGCTTCCTATCTGTGTTCACCACTCAGATCTGGGCACAGGTAGCGGTCTTTGCTGTGACTGCAATATTTGCTGCAGTGGTGGTGTGGGTAAACATTTACTTGGCCTGGAGATTGAGACCTATTTATGTTACCGGTAACGACTTCTTTGGAAGAGATCTTTCTGAATACCGACAAGTTCTTGACCGTCTTCGCAAAAGACTTTTATTGATTGTTCCGGTCGCTCTTGGAATCTTTGTTGGTACTTCACAGAGTTCTGATTGGCAGTCCGTTGTTCTTTTCTTGAACAGCACTGCATCAGGTGTAACCGACCCACAGTTCAACATGGACGTGAGTTTCTATCTATTTGAGCTTCCTTTCTACATCCTGTTGGTTTCCTACCTAATGGTGGTCACCTTCCTAGCTCTAATCCCAGTGATTTTGTTCCACTTGGTTTACGGAGGAATTAAGTTCAATGGCAAGCAGTCATCTTTCTCAAAGACTGCTCGCGTTCAGATTTCAGTTTTGGCTTCGGTTTTCATGGCTCTACTTGGAGCAACCATTTGGTTGGGACAGTACGAAACTCTTACAAGCTCTGCAGGTCTATTCACTGGAGCTACTTACTCAGACGTAAATGCAAGCATTCCTGCTGCACAGATTCTTACTGCAATTGCTTTCGTAGTTGCCATCATTTATCTAGCGGTTGCTGTAATCGCTAAGTGGAGACTAGCAATCCTAGGTACTTCTCTAATGCTCGTTCTTGCTGTTGTTCTTGGCGGAGTGTGGCCTGGCATCGTCCAAACATTCCAGGTAGTACCAAATGAGAGAACCCTTGAAGCTGAATACATCCAACGCAACATTGAAGCAACTAGAACTGCTTATGGCTTAGACAAGGTACAGACCGTCGAGTATGACGCAAAAACCACTGCTACAGCCGATGCTCTAAAAAAAGATGCACAGACAGCTGCTCAAATCAGAATCCTTGATCCAAACCTTGTTAGCGCCTCATTCAAGCAGCTAGAGCAGTACCGCCAGTACTACGGTTTTGAGAACCACCTAGATGTTGACCGTTACACGATCAACGGCAAGGTTCAGGACACTGTTCTTGCAGTTCGTGAACTAAACCAGTCTGGACTTGGTACTTCACAGTCTTGGTACAACAACGTAGTCGTATTCACACATGGTTATGGAATGGTCGCGGCATATGGAAACCAGCGCTCAGCTGACGGCCAGCCAGTGTTCTTGCAGTCTGGTATTCCTTCAAAGGGCCTTCTAGGCGATTACGAACCTCGCATTTACTTTGGCGAGAGTTCACCTCTTTACTCAATCGTTGGTGCTCCAGAGGGAGCAGCGGACAAGGAACTTGACTACCCTGCAGGTGAAGACAGTGCATCAACAGACCAGCAGACTATGACAACTTTCAAGGGTGATGGTGGACCAAAGCTAGACGACATCTTCAAACGTTTGTCTTACTCTTTGAAGTTTCAGAGTGAACAGATTCTGCTGTCAGATGCAGTCACAGATGCTTCTCAAATTCTTTACAACAGAAACCCAAGAGAGCGTGTTGCTCAGGTAGCTCCATACCTAACCCTGGACAACGACATATACCCAGCAATCGTTGAAGGCAAGGTTGTTTGGATTGTCGATGGTTACACCACATCAGAAAACTACCCATACTCAAGAGCCGAAAACTTTGGTAGAACTATCGCTGACAGTTCAACAAATTCACCAATTGGCCGAGGATCAATCAACTACATTCGTAACTCTGTGAAGGCAACTGTTGATGCATATGACGGTTCGGTGAAGCTATATGCGTGGGATGAAGAAGACCCAATCCTGAAGACTTGGATGAAGGTGTTTCCTAACACTGTGAAACCTGTTTCAGAGATGTCAGGCGCCCTACTTTCTCACGTTAGATATCCTGCCGATCTTTTCAAGATGCAGCGTGGAATTCTAGGTCAGTACCATGTCAAGGATGCTGGGGCTTTCTACTCACAGCAGGATGCGTGGATGACTCCTAATGACCCAGTTGATCAGGGACAAGGAACTGGTTCATTGCAGCCTCCTTATTACTTGACTCTTCAAGTTCCTACTCAGGCGAAGCCGTCATTCTCGATTTACTCAACCTTCATTCCTAAATCAACTGGAGATGCAAGCCGAAATGTTCTAACGGGATATCTAGTTGCCGACTCTGATGCGGGAGATAAAGATGGAGTAATTTCTGAGCAGTATGGAAAGCTTCGTCTGTTGACTTTGCCGAGAACGACAATAGTTCCAGGTCCTGGTCAGGTTCAAAACAACTTCAACTCTGATAGCGAAGTTTCAAAACTGCTAAACATCCTGAGACAAGGTTCGACAAAGGTGCTCAACGGAAACCTATTGACGCTACCTATAGGAGGTGGGCTACTTTATGTTCAGCCGGTTTACATTCAGTCAACTGGAGAAACATCTTTCCCACTTCTCAAGAAAGTTCTAGTTGCCTTCGGTGACAAGATTGCTTTCGAGGATAACTTGGACTCTGCTTTGAACGCTCTCTTCACCGGTAGCGGTGGATCTGACGGAGGAGTAATTCCACCGGTTGATCCTGGTCAAACTGCTGCCCAGCAGTTGGCGACAGCTCTAGAGAACGCCCGTCAAGCAATGATTGATAAAGATGAGGCTATGAAGGCTGGAGACTGGACCGCATACGGCAAGGCTGATGCTCGCCTAAAGGCTGCGATTGCCGCAGCATTGGAGGCTAGCAAGTAACACTTAGTTTGTGTTATGCTGAAGCTTCGCCGCGGGGTGGAGCAGTTCGGTAGCTCGCCGGGCTCATAACCCGGAGGTCGTAGGTTCAAATCCTGCCTCCGCAACCAAAAGTAAAAGGGTCCCAACTAATGTTGGGACCCTTTCTTTATGTTCATAACTTTCAGCAGGTTTCAATGAACTTTGTATGCTCCTTGAATGCTTATCCTTGCTAGCCTCCTGCTTTCAACCGTTAGTTTCGCTTCCGCTCCTAGTTGCCCAGCAGCTTTTAGCGTTGTGAACACAACCATTGGGGCGATAAGTGACTCGAGTCAATTGAACCTTTGTGTTTCAAATGCCACCTTCATCAAAGGAACAAGCGGATCTTTGAACCTAGTTTTGGGAAGTAGAACAAACAATTCTCCAAAGTGTTTGGTTTATCCGAATGGGTTGAGTTTAGATCTCACTTATGGATTGTTAACCAGTGGACATGTTGGCTGCTGGAGTCTGTATCCACCAAACCAATTGATTGCAATAGTCAACATCGGAAGACCGAATCAAACAAAGATCTCTTCAGCCTTGAAGTCCTATAGACCCCAGGTTCCGAAAATCTTCATAAATCCTTCCAAGAACATTGAAGTTGGGACAAAGGTTTCTGTTAGTTCGTCTGCAAAGACTGAGTCAATCAAGACCACGCTACTCAATCTTCCTGCTCAAATTAGATTCAAGCCAGTGAAGTACTCCTGGCAAATTCGGCAAGGTGGTCAAAAGCTAAGTACTAGCTCCATGCCGGCTTGGACTTTCACTCCATCACTCACGGGCGATGCACAAGCATCACTTTCGGTGTGGTATTCAATTGAGTATTCGTTCACTGGGCTTACTCCTTGGGCTCAAGTTAGACCCAATATTGGACTAGTTGCCAGCCCGTTGAGTTTCAAAGTAGGCGTAACCAAATTGCCTGAGAGACCGAAAGACCCACCTCGCCTGGTAGATAAACCTTGCCAGCTGGGATCAAAAGCTTGGAGGTGCTGACTTTCAGTTTTTTGTCAGGCGTTGTTCATACAATTATCTAGTTACCTGCATAAAGTAGGAGACCGAGGGCATAGATAGAGGAGTCTGGAATGACTGATGACAAGCGTCACTTTAATACTCAGTTTCTAGGGGATTCGGTGAAACTGCCAGATCAGAATGTTGGCACCACCGCTCCAGTAAATCGCAAAGCACCGACCACTTTGGTTGTGGTGCTGCTAGCAAGCATCGCTTCTATTGTTGGTGCTTACCTCGGAGCTTATGGAGCGACAGGTTCTTTGCCATTTATCTCTTCAACTCAGAATGTTGTTATCAATAACCCAAGCAGTGTCAACTGGGTTTCAGCAGCAGCTGCTAAAGGGCTGCCCTCGGTAGTAACTATTTCAGCATCATCAAAGACCTCTGCAGGAACTGGATCAGGAGTTGTCCTAACTACTGATGGATACATTCTTACTAACGCTCACGTTGTCACTATGAATGGACAAACTGATGGCGTAAAGATTGAAATCAAAACTTCTGCAGGCAAGATATTCAGAGCAACAATTGTTGGCACAGACCCAACCAATGACTTGGCTGTAATTAAGGCCACAGGGTCAGGGTTTAGTCCGATCGAATTTGCCGACAGCTCTAATGTGAATGTTGGTGACTTCGCAGTCGCGATCGGAGCACCACTTGGTTATGACGCCACTGTAACTTCAGGTGTTATCTCAGCATTGAACAGAACCATTTCAGTTGAATCTGCTTCTGCACCTGACGATGGTGGTTCAAGTCTTCAGCTTTGGCAAAACCAGGGCAACGTTCCACCAGTAAACCTTGATGTTATTCAGACAGACGCTGCTATTAACCCAGGTAACTCTGGTGGTGCTCTAGTCAATGACAAAGGTCAACTCATTGGAATTAACGTAGCTATTGCAAGCTCTGCTCAAACTTCAAGTGAAGTTGGAAACATCGGTGTTGGTTTCGCAATTCCTTCAAATGTCGCCAAGCGTGTTTCAGAGGCAATCATTGAAACAGGAAAAGTAAGCCACGGTTTGCTAGGTGCAATTGTCAGTGATGCGAAGTTCTCTGAGTCTGCAGGATCATTCAGCGTTGGTGCTCAAATTGAGAAGCTTTCTCCTGGTGGAGCAGCCGAAAAGGCTGGTCTAAAGGTTGGAGATGTCATTGTTGAGTGTGATGGAAAGACAATAGACACTGCAAAAACACTCACCGCGGCAATTAGATCAAACCAAGCTTTTGCCAAAGTTAGCTTGAAAGCTATCCGCGAAGGTAGCGAAATCACCATTGAAGTGACTCTAGGCGACGCTTCAACAATCAAGTAAGAGTTAGTCATCTGCAGGTAGTTCTGGCAGACTAAAGGTATGTCAACGATGCCATCTGTTCAGTACTCAATTACTATCCGCTTGGAAGCACCTGCCAAAAACACCGCGGTAAGTGAACTAACTTCAATCATCGAACGAGCAGGTGGTTCGGTTACTGCTGTGGATGTGAACCACTCTGATGCTGAACGAGTTCGAATTGACCTCACCTGTGCCTGCACCAACTCCGAGCATGCTGAGCAAATTGTAGAGAAGCTGAAGCAAGTTGATGGCGTAGTTGTCGGTAAAGTCTCTGACCGAACCTTCTTAGCTCACCTAGGTGGAAAGCTGACCATTGAGTCAAAGCTTCCAATCCGTAACCGTGATGACCTTTCACTTATCTATA
>JBIILH010000128.1:0-16937 GCA_044232765.1 Rhodoluna sp.
GTTGAAGACAAGAGTGATGACTATGCACTTCTAGCTATCCAGGGTCCAAACGCTACAAAGATTTTGCAAGGTGTCACCGACACTGATCTATCAACACTTCCCTACTACTCAATAGGTACTGGAACAGTTAGCGATGTTGAGGCTTATCTATGTAGAACTGGATACACCGGTGAAGATGGTTTTGAAGTTCTGTTTAGTTCTGCAGATGCAGTCAAGGTATTCAATGCTTTGATTGAAGCAGGAGCAGTTCCTTGTGGGCTTGCTTCTAGAGACACTTTGAGACTAGAAGCAGGAATGCCTTTATACGGACATGAACTAAATCTTGATGTGAATCCTTATGAAGCAGGGTTCGCAAGAGTTGTAAGACTTGATCGGGATAACTTCGTCGGAAGATCTGCTCTATCAGAACTATCTACCCATACACCTACTAGAAAGCTTGTTGGTCTTGTGGGTGAAGGTAAAAGAGCAGCTCGAGCTGATTACCCACTATTTGCAGATAGCGAATCTACTGCCCAGATAGGCATCATCACCTCTGGTGCCCTGTCTCCAACTCTTGGTTTCCCAGTAGCGATGGGCTACCTAGAAACTGATTATTCTGAATTAGGCAACACGGTAAGTGTTGACATCAGAGGAACCCGCCTACCAATGACTATTGTCAAACTACCCTTTTACAAACGTTCCAAGTAACCCCAAAGGAAAATCATGAGCAATCCAACTAACCGCAGCTATACCAAAGAACACGAGTGGGTCCTAGTAGAAGGCGATGTTGCAACTATCGGTATTACTGCTTACGCTGCAGAGAAGCTAGGAGACGTAGTCTTCGTAGATCTACCTAAGGTGGGAACCTCAACTACATACATGAAGATTTGTGGCGAGATTGAATCGACTAAGTCAGTTGGTGAGCTTTACGCTCCCCTAGATGGCGAAGTTGTTGAGATCAACGATGTTGTTGTCTCTGCTCCTGAAACTGTTAACACAGATCCATTTGGTGCTGGTTGGCTAATCAAGGTGAAGTTCACTTCTCTTCCAGAACTAATGACTGCAGAAGAATATGCCGCTCTGACCGGAGAAGGCTAAAGGTAATGGTTCTCGCCCACGAAGACTTCCAATACCGACACATCGGACCAAACGCTAAAGATCAGAAAGATATGTTGGCTACCCTCGGGTATTCAACACTTGCTGAGCTACTAGACGCTGCCCTTCCTGAAGCTATTCGTTTTGAAGGAGATTCACTGCTTCCGGCAGCAATCTCAGAAGCAGAAGCAATTGGTGAACTTCGTAAAATTGCATCAAAGAACAGAATTACAACCTCTCTAATTGGCCAGGGCTACTATGGCACCAATACTCCAACTGTCATCAAGAGAAATGTCCTAGAGAACCCTTCTTGGTATACCGCCTACACTCCTTACCAACCTGAAATCTCTCAGGGACGTCTTGAAGCAATCATTAACTTCCAGACCATGGTCACTGACCTTACTGGCATGAAGACAGCTAACGGTTCAATGCTTGATGAAGGTACCGCTGCCGTTGAAGCAATGCTTATTGCTCGCAGATCATCAACAAACGAATCAAACATCTTCTATGTCTCAAGCGACATATTCCCTCAGACAAAGGCTCTGCTAGATCACAGAGCAGAGCCAGTGAACATTGAAGTTCGCTACTTTGACCTAGCCGAAGCTTCAAAGAACCCAGCACTACTATCTGAAGAGTTCTTTGGTGTCTTTGCTCAATACCCAGGTGCATCTGGTCAGATCTATGACCTAACCGAAATCTTTGCTCACGCTAAAGCTCACAACGCTATTGCGGTTGCAGCCGCTGATCTTCTAGCTCTAACTCTTTACACGCCTCCAGGTGAGATGGGTGCTGATGTTGTTATTGGTTCCACCCAACGCTTCGGTGTTCCTATGGGCTTTGGTGGACCACACGCAGGTTACCTAGCAGTTAGAGAAGACCTAGAAAGATCTATGCCTGGACGTTTGGTTGGTGTATCAATCACCTCTGATGGTTCTCCTGCTTACAGATTGACTCTTCAGACCAGAGAGCAACACATCAGACGTGAACGAGCTACCTCTAACATCTGTACTGCTCAAGTTCTTCTTGCGGTAATGGCAGGTATGTATGCGGTCTATCACGGCCCAGCAAGACTAAAAGCGATTGCTGAAGATGCTCTATCTAAGACTCACTCGTTAGCTGACTCACTTAGAGCAGCTGGACTTGATGTTTCAACAGGTAACTTCTTTGACACCTTTACAGTTTCTAACATTGATGCACATAAGGTGTTTGAAGAAGCAAGATCTAAGAACATCACAATGCTTGTTCTTGATGAGAAAACCATTGGTATCTCTGTTGATGAAACTACTTCAATCCAAACTCTTGAAGATGTTCTGTCTGCTTTTGGCGTCAAGACACTTTCAACTAGCAAGGTTGAGATCGAACTAGCAAGAACTTCTGATTTCCTAACTCACGAAGTGTTCAACTCTTATCACTCAGAGACAGCGATGCTCAGATACCTAAAGCGTCTTGCTGACTATGACTTTGCTCTGGACAGAGGAATGATTCCTCTAGGTTCTTGCACAATGAAGCTCAACTCAACAACCGAGATGGAAGCTGTTACCTGGCCAGAGTTCGCTGGTCTTCATCCATTTGCTCCTAAAGAAGATGTTCAGGGTTATCTAGAACTCATCGGTCAACTTACCTCTTGGCTAAGTGATGTCACAGGTTATGAAGAAGTATCTTTGCAACCTAATGCTGGAAGCCAAGGAGAACTTGCTGGTCTACTAGCTATTCGCGGATATCACCTTTCTCGTGGCGATGCTCAGAGAACTGTTTGTCTAATTCCTTCAAGTGCTCATGGCACTAATGCTGCCTCGGCTGTCCTTGCAGGTATGGAAGTCGTAGTAGTTGCCTGCGATGAAAATGGAAACGTAGATGTTTCTGATCTTCAAGCAAAGATTGCTGCTACTGGAGACAAGCTTGCAGCACTGATGGTTACCTACCCAAGTACCCACGGTGTTTACGAAGAAGCAATTGTTGATATCTGTGAACAGATTCACGCTGCAGGTGGTCAGATTTATATTGATGGAGCAAACACCAATGCTGTTGTTGGATATGCAAAGTTTGGTTTGTTCGGTGGAGATGTTAGCCACCTAAACCTCCACAAGACTTTCTGTATACCTCATGGTGGTGGAGGTCCTGGCGTTGGACCAGTAGCAGCGAGATCTCACCTGAAGGAATTCTTACCAGGTCACGCAAAGGCCCAATCTACTTTGCCTAACTACGGACCTGTATCAGCTGCTCCTTATGGATCAGCAAGCATTCTTCCTATCTCCTGGGCTTACATCAGAATGATGGGTGCTCATGGATTGCAGAATGCAACAGCAGTCGCAGTGCTTTCAGCTAACTACATAGCTAAGAAACTAGATCATGCCTTCCCTCTTCTATACACAGGTAAAAACGGTCTGATTGCTCACGAGTGCATCATCGACATCCGAGGCATTACTAAGGACACCGGTGTTACCGGAGAAGATATTGCTAAGCGTCTTATTGACTACGGCTTCCACGCTCCAACCATGTCTTTCCCTGTTGCTGGAACACTAATGATTGAACCAACCGAATCAGAACCTAAAGAAGAAGTTGATCGTTTCATTGACGCCATGCTTGCTATCAAGGCTGAGATTGATGAAGTTACAGCAGGCAAGTACTCAATTGAAGAATCCCCTCTAAGAAATGCTCCTCATACCGCCAAGAACATCGCTTCTGAATGGACTAGGAAGTATGACCGTGAGGTAGCTGTCTTCCCTGCCAAACAGTTCAGGAACAAGTACTGGCCTATAGTGAACCGCATTGACAACGTCTATGGAGATAGAAACCTAGTGTGTTCTTGTCCTCCAATCGAGTCTTTCGCTAACTAACTGAGAAAAGTCTTAGAGGCGGTTTCGTCGACCTTTAGACAGAGCCCCATAAAGTAGAATCTAGCCATGACTACTCAACCAATGAACGTTTCCCTAGAAGTATGGGTAATTACAGCAATAGTTATCGCAGTTGTAATCGCCCTAGATCTGTTTTTTCAGTTAAAGCGAAAAGGTGACCCTTCATTCAAAGAATCGGCAATCTTTACTAGCGTCTTCTTCGGTGCCGCAATTGCATTCTTCTTCGTGGTTGATCAGGTCTGGGGTAAGCCATATGGAAGCGAGTATTTAGCTGGCTTCATTACCGAATACAGCTTGTCTATCGACAACCTGTTTATCTTCTTAATCATCTTCACCAGACTTGCTGTTCCTGACAAGGCAAGGCGACAAGCTCTGACTGTTGGAATTTTGATTGCTCTAGTCCTGCGTTTTATCTTTATTGCTGTTGGAGCAGTAGCAATTGCTGCCTTCTCATGGGTCTTCTACATCTTCGGCGCATTCTTGATTTACACCGCCTACACCCTAGTGCGCGACCACTTCAAGTCTCACGGACACGATGAAGCTCCTGGTGGCAAGTTCATTGACTTCATCAAGAGAAGAGTCAACGTAACCGAGGAATACCACGGGGCAAAGGTCTCGATCAAAAAAGGTGGCAAGCGCTACTACACCCCGCTTCTATTCGCGATGATTGCTATCGGTGCCGCCGACATACTCTTCGCCCTAGACAGCATCCCAGCCGTCTATGGCCTTACCAAAGAGCCTTACATTGTCTTCACTGCAAATGCTTTCGCTCTTCTTGGTCTTCGCCACCTCTTCTTCTTACTGAGTGGACTACTTTCTCGACTTGTTTACCTGGGTCTTGGACTTTCAGTGATCCTTGCTTGGATTGGTATCAAGCTAGTTATCCACGCCCTGCACGAGAATGAGCTTCCGTTCATCAACGGTGGTAAGCACTTCGAAGGACTTCCTGAAATCGACACGAATACATCACTTGGTGTGATTTTGGTAACTATCACTATCGCCACTGTTGCTTCTCTAATCAAGACTAGAAACACCAAGAGTGATAAAGCTACCAAGCACTAACCTTCTTGTTTCTAACGTCTGCTTCGGTGGAAATGTATTTGGTTGGACTGCTGACGAAGCTCAGTCGTTCGAACTACTGAATTACATCACCGAACATGGTGGCAACTTTATTGACTCTGCAGATGTCTACTCTTCTTGGAAAGAAGGCAATCAGGGCGGCGAGAGTGAAACCATCATTGGTAAATGGCTAAAGCAAAATAGCAAGCGTGACCAAGTAGTTATCGCTACCAAGGTTGCAATGCTTGAAACTAGAAAAGGTCTTGGAGCAAAGAACATTGCTCTAGCTTGTGAAGACAGCCTAAGAAGACTAAACACCGATTACATCGACATCTACTATGCCCACAGCGATGACCTAGAAACAGACCTAGAAGAGACTCTTGGTGCATTCAATGAACTAGTTGTATCTGGCAAGGTAAGACACATCGCAGCATCTAACTACACATACGAGCGTCTAGCTGACGCCCTGAAGGTAAGCGAAGCTAATGGCTTTGCTAAATACATCGGCTTACAGAACAGATACAGCCTGGTCGCTCGTGAACCTTACGAGTCTGATGGAGCAAGATCTGTTGAAGATTTTGGAATCTCTGGTCTTCCCTACTCAACTCTTGGCAGCGGTTTTCTATCAGGTAAGTACAAAGAAGGCAACCAAGTTGATTCCGCTAGAGCTCAAGGCGTTAGCAACAACTACGCCAATGCAGATAATTACGCTCTACTAAAAAGAGTTGAAGAAGTAGCATCTCGCCATGAGGTATCAAATACCGCTGTTGCCCTTGAATGGCTTAGAAACCAGCCAGGTGTCACAGTACCGATTGCATCCGGAAGAACTATTGAGCAGCTTGAGGCTCTAATGCAGAAGGTATCTCTCAGTCCTGAAGAAGTTCAGTACTTGAGCGGTAGAAACTAAACCTATTTAGCTAGATTTGCTTCAATTGCCTCAATGATTGGAGCTGCATCAGGCTTTGTTGTTGGTCTAAATCTCTTGATCTCACCGTTTGGAAGAACTAGGAACTTCTCGAAGTTCCACTTCACATTTCCAGCATTACCTTCGGCATCTTCTGCCTTGGTTAGCTCTTTATAAAGTGGGTGAGCATTCTTGCCGTTTAGCTTTGCCTTCTCAGTCATAGGGAAGGTAACTCCCCACGTGGTTGAGCAATAGTCAGAGATGTCATCAGAAGACTTAAGTTCTTGGAAGAACTGGTTAGAAGGAACTCCAACAACAGTGAATCCCTTGTCCTTGTACTTCTTCTGCATGGCCTCAAGAGTTTCATACTGAGGGCTTAGGCCACATCTGGACGCAACGTTTACAACCATGGTCACTTTGCCCTGGATCTCACCAAATTTCTTGGTTGAGCCATCTAGCATTACAAGTTCAATATCTTTTAGATTCATGGTCTAAGGCTACCCGAATGCTCTGGCATTAGGAGAGCCAATATTGAGCTGCAAAGTAGCGAACCATTTGGGGATACACTCAAAGTAAGACAAGGAAGTAATCATGAAGTTAAACGAAAAAGTTGTGGTTGTCACTGGGGCTGGAAGCGGTATGGGGCGTGAATTAGCTCTAGAACTAGTCAAAAGAGGATCTAAGGTAGCCCTCGTTGACTTCCGTAAGGAAACTCTTGCTGAGACCGCTGCACTAGTCAGTGCACTTAAAGGTGTTTATTCAGAGCACATTCTAGATGTCTCTGATGCCAAGGCAGTTGCAGCTTTGCCTGCTGCAGTCATTAAAGCTCTCGGCTCAGTCGACGCATTAGTCAACAACGCTGGAATCATCCAGCCTTTTGTGAAAGTGAATGAACTTTCTATGGAAGATGCTCATCGCGTTATGAATGTTAACTTCACCGGTCCTCTGATGTTGATCAAAGCGTTCCTACCTGAACTAATGAAACGTCCTGAAGCACACATTCTTAATGTCTCCTCTATGGGTGCTTATGCTCCTGTTCCTGGACAAAGTGTTTACGGAGCATCCAAAGCGGCAATCAAGCTTCTAACTGAAGGTCTGAGATCAGAACTTATTTCAACCAAGGTTGGAGTGACCATCGTCTTCCCTGGTGCAATTGCAACTAACATTGCAGCCAACTCTGGAATGGCAGCAATCCAGGCTGATTCCAGTGCATCTTCTTTCCCAACTACTCCAGCTAACGTAGCTGCCAAGATCATGGTTCTTGCAATAGAGAAGAACACTCCTCGTGTAGTAATAGGTAAAGATGCAAAGACTATGGACTTCCTATCAAGATTGAACCCACTGTTTGCAGCCAAGTTGATCTACAGGCAAATGGCCTCTTTATTGAAGTAATTTGAAGAGTTCTATTCTTCACAGCGTTTTCCCCGAAAGAGAACAATTATGTTCGCCTAGTAGAATATTTACCGCTATGAATTATTCGTAAGATACTGTAAAGCGAAACTCTCTAAAGTATCCAAAAACCGCTAACTTACGCTTAATTTCATGAATAATCTCATGAAAATATCCCGTAAGTCGGTTGTCACACTGCTAGCAGTAGCCACCTCTGTGTTGCTAGTTCTAGCTTCAGCTCAGGCCTTCGCTGCCTCAGCAATGACAAGTTCACTCTCTGTTTCAACAGTGACTGCAGGTGAAAAAGTTGATCTAACGACGCAAATACCTGGAGTTAGCGATGCAGGTGTTGCTACTCAAGAGATTATTCAAAACATTGATGCCTCCAAGGTAAGACTTAGCTCAGCAAGCGATGTGATTGCTCCTGAAGGTTGGACAGTTACTTACTCAACCGATGGCACAAACTTTTTAGCTGCGGCATCAATCTCTAACTGGGCCACTGTTGTGAAGGTTAAGGCAACTGGTTCTGTTAACTCAGGAGGTTTGAGTGCAGACGGAAAACAGCTTTACCAAACCAGTGCTAATTCCCCAGGAACAGTTACAACCCCTAATGGTGTTTCAAGATCAGGAGGAGACGGTTGGGATGTTGAGTTTGATAGCAGAGGGTATGTATACAACTGGTACCACCACGGAGCCCTAAATTCAGGTCTAGATTGTCGCGACCGTTACACAGGCTTGCTTTGTGAAGGTAGTTGGCCAATGCCACTTGGTGCCAGCGGTTTCCACTCTCAAGTTCAATCGACTCTTTTCTACGATGAAGTAAACCAGCACATCTGGTTACCTGCTGCAGATCGCTCTACCGGTACTGGTTTCCTATGTGTCGACGTTGCAACAATCACGACACCTGTACTTTGTGGCGGCTCAAATGCTACTGCTTGGAAGATGATAAATGCACGAGTAAATGCTCAGGAAACTGGGGTGGAGCAGCTCTTCGAATCAGAGGGAAGGATTTATACCTGGGATATCCTTTCAGGCAAGATACTTTGCTATGACTACCTAGCAAACTCTGGAGTTGGCCAAGCCTGTTCTAACATGCCTGCAATATCTGTAACTGCAGGTGCGGTGAATTCACTGGGCTCAAACCCAACCAACTCGATGACATACTTCCGAGAAGCATTCGGAAATGTCTATGGTCAGTTGAATTACTCAGCCACTTGCTTCAACGCAACAACAATGGAAAAGTGCGCAGGATGGGCAACTTATTCACAAACATTGGCGGCAGGCCATTGGCACGGTATGTACTTGCAACCTGATGCAAACGGGCAAATCATTGGTGTTTGCACAACAACAAACGCCAAGTGTTTTGCGGCGAATGGAACCACATTCGCTACCAATACTGTCATTCAGAATGCTATAAATAACGGGGCTATGGGGCGCTGGATGGACTCAATGACTACCGTTGGGAGCAAATTCCTAGTCAACGTAATTTGGGACAGGCCTTCTTACATTTTTTGTTACGACTTCGCAACCAACGCAGGTTGCGCGAACTGGACCCCCTCTTCTTTCAATGGAATCGCAGGTCTAGGTCAAAAATCTGGTTCACGTGTTTATACCTTGAACCCTGATCCATTGAGCTCTGACTGTATCTGGACTAATTCAGACAACGGTACGCCAATGATTGGTCAGTTCAGCATTTCTACTGGCCAGAACGGGTGTTCAATTACTCTGGCGGGATCTTCATTCAAACAAGATGACCTCAACCCTCGACTAACCTGTGATGCTAATTCAGGTCTTGGTTACAACAGATTTACTCTTAGTGGACTGACACGTGGCACTGATTACACCTCAGCATCACTAACTATCGCTAAGGCAAACGGAGACGTGCTCGTTTCTGGAGGTACCACATGGAACAACGTTGCATTCAATGCCCAGAACTATGTTGACTTGACCAGCATTCTTCCAGCCGATCTTGGGCAAAACGCGAGCTTCAAGGTCAGCTACGTTAACAAGACTTCAACAGCCACTGCTACCGGAACCCTTCTGATGAAGAGCGACTCTGCTCAACTCTGTCTAGACCTAACAGCTAACGTGGTTTGCCCAGCAACGACTTTGGTAGGAACTCCTGAATCCTCTCAGACTTCCTTCTCAGCAACAGGATCAACCACTAATGCTGCAAGCGTCACAACAAACTATTCAGTGTCTTCTGATGGTCTAACCATAGGTGCTCCTCTTGCATCTCAATGTGGATTCAACATGATTGGTGTGGTTGGTCGAGGAGATAAAGCGTCTTCATTCCCTGCAACTCTTGTTCCAGTTCCTGGAGCAGTAGCAACTCTGCTTGACAGCTCAGGAAATGTATTAACTGGACTCGATGGACTCCCTATTACTGCCATTAGCCAAGCAGATGGAACTTATAGCTTTGGTGTCATCAAAGCTGGTACCTACAAAGTTCGCTTCGGAGACTTCCCTCTTGTAAATGGAGTGGGTGCTGGAGACGTAGCAATGGTTTACAAGTCCAACTTCACCTATACAGGTGGAACCTTCACTATGACAGGACAAAACCCTGTCAACTTCACCACCATTCAGAGCCCACTAGCCTCACCTGCGGTTACCGGTACTGAAGGTGGAGGTGACGTAACTGTCAAGGCTTCGTACACCATGAGAGCTGTGGCGAACCCAGACGTTGTTTCAGTTAAGTCAACTTCAATGACAGCTATCAGCGTTCTTGCTAATGACACTCCAACAACGAGTGCAACTTTCAACAACAACTCGCTGAAGATCTGTTCAGCAGGAACTACTACTGCATGTACTTTGACCATTTTGACAGTTGCCAACCAAGGAACTTATGCAGTTTCTTCTGGGAATATTAACTTCACTCCAGCTGCAGGTTTTACTGGTGAAGCAGATCCGATCACTTACCAAATCGCCGATGGGTTCTCAAACACTCCTCAGACTGTTAATTCAACTTTGAGAGTCACTTCAGTTCCAGCACCTTCAGCTGTAGCTGACACACTCACTGGTAGCACTCTTGCTCCAATCACTGTGGACCTTACGCTCAATGACACTGCAGCAGTTGGCGCAACAATAGATAAAGCAAGCGTGAAGCTTTGTGCTAGTGGAACCACCACCAACTGTAATCAGACAAGTGTTTTGATCACAGGAAAGGGAACATACTCTGTAAACAACCTAGGAGTTGTTACCTTCACCCCTTCTGATGGTTATGTAGGTGCAGTTCCAGCTTTGACATACTCAATCCAAGACAGTGTCGGCAACACATCAACCAACATTGTTACAGCATCTGTGACAAACGCACCCCCAACACTGACTACTGCAGCTTTAGCTCCAGCAAAATTGGGTATTCAAACTTCCTACGCTCAGACCTTGACCCAGGGTTCTGGAGTGGTTCCTGCAACCGGTGCATGGTCAGTTGTTGGCTCAGTGCCAGCGGGAATGACATTCAATGTTGACACTGGATCTATTTCAGGAACACCTTCGGCTCCAGGAACCTATCAGTTCACCGTTACCGTAACAGATGCAAATGGTTTGACATCTTCAAAGCTTCAGTCCATTACAGTCGCATCTCCTCCAGTAATTACTACCTCTCCATTGACATACAAGCTTTACAAAGATGTTGCTACCAACATTCCTGGTTCAGCTTCCGCTGGAACAGGAACTATCCCTGCAACAGGTGCATGGAGTGCAACAGGACTACCTGCTGGATTGAGTATCAACACTGCAACAGGTGCTATTTCTGGAACACCTACCACTACAGGTACGTTCACAGTCACCCAGAAGGTAACTGACTCAAACGAGCTTTTCGACTCCGAGGATCTAACCATCAGAGTTGTTGCGAAGCCGATCATCACAACTCCAAATCTAGCTGGACTTGAAGTGAATAAAGCAATCACTACGATTACTCAGACAAAGGTTGTTGGTAGTGCGCTGCTTCCTTCAACTAATGCTTGGTCAATTGTTGCTGGAACACTTCCTAATGGATTAAGCATGAATCCAGACACTGGTGAAATTACTGGAACACCTACTCAATCAGGTTCATTCCCGATCACAGTGAGACTTACTGACGTTGATGGCGAGTACTCACAGCAAGTTCAAAACATTAGTGTTGGCGTTCCGCCAGTAATCACTACAAGTCCTTTGACGCACAAGTTGTATGTGGGTGTAGCTGGAAGTATTCCTAGCTCAGCTACAGCTGGTTCTGGTGCGATTGGGTCAAGTGCTTGGACAGCAACTGGCTTGCCAAATGGAATGAGCATTGATCCGGCTACTGGAGAAATAACAGGTACACCTAGCCTTGCTGGTACATTCTCAGTAATCGAAAAGGTTACAGATGCAAATGGGCTCTTCGATGTTGAAACCATCACTGTTAATGTCGTGGCTAAGCCAGCTATTACAACAGTTACTCCGCTACCTAAGTTAGCTCTTGGTGTTCTTGCAACTCCAATTGCTCAGACTAAGACAGCCGGTACTGCAGCTATTCCTGCAACAGGTGCCTGGTCAATAACTTCCGGAACACTTCCAGCCGGTTTGACCCTGAACCCAGATACCGGTGCTATTAGCGGTACTCCTTCTGCTGCAGGCAACTTCCCAATCACGTTGAAGCTAACTGATGAAGCTGGAGAGTTTGCAACCAAGGATGAGGTAGTTGCTGTTATCGCACCGCCGACAATTACTACCACTCCACTAACAAGATCAGTTAACCTAAACGCTCCTGCAAGCATTGCTAACACTGTAACTATTGGAAGTGCAGACATCAGCGTGTTCAATGGTTGGACTGCGATTGGTTTACCTCAAGGTCTTGGTATCAATGGAATAACCGGTGTTATTTCAGGAACTCCAACAACTCTTGGAACATTCCAAGTGACTGTTCGTGCAGAAGATTTGAATGGACTGAGCGACACTGAGGTTCTGACAATCAATGTCGTAAATGGACCAAACATTACTACAACACCAACTAGCTACAAGTTCGGTGTAAATAACGATCTGAACTTTATGGCCGATGATTTCTTTGCTCAACAGTTCCCGCTTAGCAAGTCAAGGATCATCAATAACACTGCTACCCAGGGGTCAGCTCCTATCAAGGCAACTGGTGGTTGGAGTGCTACTGGTCTACCGGCTGGTCTAGTAATCAATCCTGACAACGGAAAGATTTCTGGAACTGCAACAACTGTTGGTGAGTACCCAGTAACTGTAACTGTAGCTGACACTGCAGGTAACACAAGCAGCAAGGTTCTAAACATCAGTATCGTTCAAGGCCCAAAGAACACGACTGCTCGTGTCTGGAACTACGAGTTAGACATCAACAAGAAGGTTGGAATCAAGCTTGTAACCATCACCCAGACTTACACTCTTGGAAGTGCTCCTCTAAGCGAAGGTCGCCCAGTTCCATTCCTTGTTCAAGGACAGGAACCTTCTCCTGTATTGACAGTTAGCATCGTCGACGGAAAGATCAGCGTCATTCCAGCCAACGGCCAACTTAAAGGAAGAGAGAAGTACGGTTCATACACCTTGAAGACTTTGATTGTTGATAAGAATGGTGCCTACGATCTTGCAACCTTCACTATCAACCTTCTAAAGCCAGGTTCTAACCAAACAACACTTCCACTTCCTACAGGCATCACTAGCGGCATGCTGATGACCACTTCAACCTATCCTTTGTCTGGTACTAGCTCAGCTAAGTTGCCTGTTACCTACACATCTTCAACGCCAACTGTTTGTACTGTTGACTCAGCAAAGAAGACACTGAAGATGGTCAACCAAGGTAAATGTACAATCACTGCTTCCAGTGGTACCGGAACTAAGTTATCTAAGGCTTCTCAGAGCTTCACGATTACTAAACTTCCTCAGACAATTAGCATTGTTGCTCCAGGGGAACTAATCCCTGGTGGATTACTAACCGCTCCAATGCCAACCGATGACCCTAACGGGTTCAAGTTGCATGCGAATGCAAGTTCGGGTTTGACTCCAACATACGAATCCCTTGACCCAAACATCTGTTCTGTTGATGTCAACGGAATTGTGACTTGGGATGCTGATCTGACGATTACTCCAAGAGTTGAATCAGACTTCTCTTGTCGTGTGAAGGTTTCACAACCTGGCAACACTACATACTCTGCAGCTCCACCGCAGACAATCACTTTGGTTGCCACTCACGTTGAGCCTCCTGCTCCTGAAGGTGGCGTGGCCAAGGAACCTGCTCAATCAGCTAGCCTTCCAGCAACTGGTGGAACAACACCGCTACTTGGTGGAACCGGATTCAAGGTGATTGTAGACAGCAAGAAGAAGACAGTGACTGTGCAGCCGATGTCTAAGGGTCGTTGGATTGGTCCTATCTATGCAGATATCAAGATCAGTTACCTGCCTAAGGATTCAACCACTCCTTACGTCCAAACATGTAAGAGAAACTACTTCGGTATTGCTATCTACAACTCAAAGAAAGCTATGGTTGCTCCACCACTAGGTGGCGACAACATGGTGATTCCAGAGCTACCTACTTACAAGTCTGCAGTTGATGCTCTGATCAAGAAGTATCAGGCAATGCCAGGTAAGTTCTCAACCACAAAGGTTGTTACTTCAAAGGTCAAAGTTAAGGGTAAGTACGTGACAGTAAAGAAGACTGTCGTTAGCCCTGGTTACCTAGATTGGAAGCCTCTTTTCGGTGAAACAACTTGTATGTTGGACTCGAAGGCATACGCTGCATGGAAATCTGGAATCAAGATTTCTGCAACAGCTACAGTTACTCGTGACCGTCGTTGGCCAACCACTTACACCAAGTACAAGTCATACGACTGGAAGAAGAAGAGCAACAACGGTTTGATCTTCCCAACAGTAGTTGAGTGGAACCTAACAATCGGTAAATAGATCAAATGAAGAAGTGGGAGTGATTATTCACTCCCACTTCTTTGTTTAAGTCTCGTTAATTAACTGGTGCTGTTTCTTTGACCCAGATGCTGACCTCTGAGTTGAAGATGTTTGGCTGTTCTTCCTGAGGCAAATGGGCACTGTTTTCAACTATGACCAGTTTGCTCACTTGAATGGCTGTAGCAAGGCGTTCTGTGTCAGCAGCTGGGACAACCTCATCAAACTTGCCTGTAATGAGAAGAGTTGGCTGGGTGATCTCATCTAGGTTTTCAGCCAGTTTGCTGTCTCTGGGAGCAGTTGAAAACTCCCAGAATGCCCTCTCCCAGCCCTCTATCTCTAGCGGAGCTAAATAGCCAGCTCTAACCTCTTCAGTCAGTTGAGCCTGGTCGTAATAACTTCTCTTGAGGAGATCCTGACCGCTTGAAGCCACCTCTCTAACGAGGAATGGGCCAAGTCGATCAATCTGAGGAATGACTTTCAATGTTGTGAGCCATGACGGGCTAGAGCCAGTGGAATAAACCGCTGGGTCTACAAGAATTAGCCTCTGAACCTTGTCTGGATTCAGACGAGCGTATTCTGCAGCTAGCTGTCCACCAGCGGAATGACCCACAAGAATGATCTCTTGCCCTGTGCCAAACTCTGCAATAAGTCCATCGAGAAGTTCAAAGTTGCCTGCAAAGCCATAAGGGTTTGTTCCAGTCCAACTAGTTGGTCTATCGGTGAAACCAAAACCAGGTCGATCGTAGGCAAGAACTTCACCTTGTTTACTCAAAGAGTCCATGGCGTATCGCCAAGAGAACGTGCTTGCTCCAAAACCATGCATGAGGATGAATAGTGGGGCGTTGTCTACTCTGTTACCTGAGTACGGCTCGGTATCAACGTGAACGTTGATGTCATTGATCAGTGCAAACTCAGCGTTCACTCCAGCTGCCTCAATGTTGGTTTTTGTGCCACTTGAATCAAATGGAATAACCATTGGCACGATTAGAAAAGCTGCAATGCCCAAAAGCAAAGCTCGGGTCATAAATCTTCTGAATGCTCGCATAGCCCTAAGTTTAGGTCAGTACGGGTAAATACTCTGAAGAACTACTTCTTTGGGGTTTCACTCTTTTTGGCACCTGTTGCCTTTTTAGTGGCATAAGCGAATATTGCAAGGCCCGTAACCAGTGCTCCAGCTCCTAGCCCGTATGAGACAACATCAGCAGCTCTATCTACGTCAACAAATACACCGACGAAGATAACGGCGATGATGGCAACAACAACACCAATTAGCTTGGACTTTAGATCATCTAGGTCATGAACCTGCAACCAGGCTGGAACCTCAAGGTCTGTGTCAACAAAGAGTTCATAGAGGCCATAACCAATAACAAGAAGTACTGTTCCTAGCAGGATTGCATCAACTGCTGTTAGAACTTCAACGATGGTTACCTTTAGATATGACTTGCCAGTGACACTGTCGATGACTGCCTTAACCATGGCGATAGACCCTTGGGCCATCAGCAAAAGGGCTCCAATAACAGAGGCAACTGCTGGAATAAACACTGCGTATCTAGTTAGTCCAAGTATCTTTCTCATAGACCCAAGTCTATTACTGGAGGGTAATTTGAGCCCTTGAACTTAGGTCTCATTTGGATAGAGAAAAACCCCAGAAGACACAGCTATCTGGGGTTTTCTTGCTGTCAGGCTTTAGCCGAAGCGGCCTGTTACATAGTCTTGGGTTCTTGGGTCATCAGGGTTCTGGAAGATCTTGGTAGTGTCTCCCTGCTCAACGATCATTCCTGGAGTTCCAGCCTCTGCTAGGAAGAAGGCACACTGGTCAGAAACACGAGCAGCTTGCTGCATGTTGTGGGTAACGATAACGATTGTTACCTCGCTGGCTAGCTCCAAGATAGTCTCTTCGATACGGAAGGTAGATGTTGGGTCTAGTGCTGAACAAGGCTCGTCCATAAGTAGCACACGAGGCATTACAGACAGAGAACGAGCAATACAAAGTCTTTGCTGCTGACCACCGGAAAGACCTCCACCAGGGGCGTCTAGACGGTCTTTTACCTCTTTCCAAAGCCCTGCTTTGGTTAGAGACTGCTCAACAATGTCATCAAACTCGCTCTTGCTCTTTTTGATTGAAGTTAGACGAAGACCAGAGATTACGTTCTCGTAGATGCTCATAGCTGGGAATGGGTTTGGCTTCTGGAAAACCATACCGATTTCTCGTCTAGCATCTGTTACACGCTTGGTTGGATCATAAATGTCTACTCCATCAAGCAATACCTGACCTGCCATTGAAGCACTTGGGACTAGCTCGTGCATTCTGTTTAGAACACGAAGGAAGGTTGACTTACCGCAACCAGAAGGACCAATCAGTGCGGTTACCTTACCTGGCTGCATAGTTAGGTTGATGCGGTCTAGAACCTTACGCTGACCAAACCAAGCAGACACATCCTGTCCTGTGATGGTAGCTAAGCTTGCTGACCCAGCACTCTTCTTTGAAGTGCGGCTCATGTTGATTGGCTTTACTGCAACTCTAGAGTCGCTGGTAGTTGGCGACTTAGGTCCTGTAGCTGGGCTCATTTGAGTACCTTTCCTTGTGTTTCTCTAAAGCAAATTCGGTAGTAGTTGAATAATCTGAGATGCCCAGACGCCTCCAAAGAAGACGACTGCTGGAGCTCCTGCAATCCAAGCCTGCACTCTGCCCCACTTACGTGAAAGCCAGCTGATAGCAAACATTAGGACAATCAAGAACTGTGTCATAAAGATAAGTGGAGTAACAGCATCCATATTTG
>JBIILH010000063.1:0-5626 GCA_044232765.1 Rhodoluna sp.
ACATTGATACTAGATTCCAAAGGCTCGGTAGTTTCCAGAATCGTTGGAGCACCAAAGCTGGCGACAATCGAAGCAGAGATAGAAAGATTGGTGAGTAAATGACTCAAAGCAAAATTGATCCTCGTGGCCCACGCTTCGGAGCTTCAATAACCAGCATTCTAATGCTGGTAGTTCTTTACCTCGCGTTGGATACATCTACTTATCAAGTTGCAGTTTGGCTTATGGCTATCAACACTGCTTTCTTCGCTATCGGTGCCAGCCTAGGTAACGCTAAACATCCCTACGGCCTAATCTTCAAAGGCCTTATTCGTCCGCTTCTTCAGGCACCCCAAGCCCTAGAAGATTCCAGACCACCAAAATTTGCTCAACTTATCGGCTTTGTTCTTTCAAGCCTTGCTCTGGTATTTGGATTACTAGGTCCCGACTTTCAACTCGGACTGATTATTTGCGCGAGCGGAATATTCTTCGCTGCATTTCTAAATGCAGCATTCAAATACTGCGTTGGATGCCAAATTTGGTTAGCCCTTGCTCGCTCTAACTTGATCAAGGTCTAAAGAACTACCTTCAGATCTTCATGATCTCTGTTGAGACAGGTTGAGAAACTAACTACGGAGCAACGCGTCCATTGTTGTTGAAGGCCTCATAGGTATAAGGCATTAGCTCAGCCCAGAAATCTTCCATCTTCTCAGCACACATTTCAATTTCACGCTGAGGATAGGAAGGGAAATGGGTTCCCTCACGCTTTGTTCTAAGACTTAGGAAGTTCATTAGCGCACGAGCATTCATGGTCACATACATCGATGAGTAGATGTTTAGTGGCAGAACAATACGTGCAACTTCTCTAGCAATACCTGCTTCAAGCATTCTCTTGTATGACTCGTAGGCAACAGTAGAGATGTTTCTTGACTCCTGCTCTACTAGCGCAATCTGCTCTGCAGTTCCAGGGTGGAATTCATAGTGACCAGTCTTACCAGACTGAATAAGGTTGCGATCTGGAGCTGGCACATAGAACACAGGATTCAATTCCCGGTAGCGACCTGATTCTTCGTTGTATGAAGCAATACGGTGACGCATGAACTCACGGAATACGAAGATCGGTGCCTGAACATAGAAAGTCACTGAAGTGTGCTCAAATGGAGAACCGTGACGGTCTCTCATCAAGTAGTTGATTAGACCCTTGCTCTTCTTCTCATCCTCGCTAGCGTCAGCTGCTGCAGCTGCGCTCTCAAGGGTTTGCTCACCTTGGGTAGAAACACGGGCAGCAAACAGCACATCGCTGTCAGCAGCACTTGCTCTAATAAGTTCGACGGTTACGTCGCTACGAAAAATAATCTCAGACACGTCCTAAATCCTACCTTTGAGAGCTCTCTATTGCTTTACGCATCGCCATTCTGGCGCGTTTTCTATCTCCACAAGCATCGTAAATAAGCCCAAGAGCGAACCATTTCCTCCAGTTCGAAGGGTCTAGTTCAGCAGCTACCTTAAACTTCTCAAACTCTAGAAGGGCCTCCGACTTGACCGCTCTCCCCGAAGGTCTGAGTGAAAACTCAAAGCTAGGCCAGCCTTTTTCATCTTCTAATTTGCGTCCAAGTTCTTCTACTTTGAGCCCGAACCGAAGTTCTCTCAAGATTCCCCAGAAACCAAAAATAGGGAGAATCAGAATGACAATTCCCATGCCTTTACCAACGAGATTGTCTTGGATTAGGAAAAGATAGCCCTGTCTTGCAAAAAGAAATAGATAGATAAAGACAAGAGCAGCCATACCAATGGCACCGAGTTTGGCTCTCGACATGCTTAGATGCCTAGAACTTTATTGAGACCTAGTGTTACTCCAGTTGCTTTAGCAGTGAATCTAATTGACTCTAAGATTCCGTATGAGTAGGCATTTACTGATCCTGCAGTGTGAGAGATGGTGAGTAGTTCATCTGCACCACCTAGGTTCACTTCTTGTTTAGCTGAAACACCATTAATTCGAAGGCTGTGAATCGGAACTCCAGAAACAACTTCTCCCCTAGCACTCTGTCCAACACCAGGAATGAGTGACTGAGTGCGACCTGCTTCTTCACGACTAGAAGAAATCATTTCAGCTGTTCTAATTGCAGTTCCTGAAGGTGAATCTAACTTGCCAGCATGGTGAGTTTCAATAATCTCAATAGAGTCAAAGTATTTGGCAGCTTCAGCAGCAAACTTGGTAGCCAGCGTTGAACCAACAGAGAAGTTAGGAACAACTACAACTGCACCAGATCCTGAAAGTTTTGTTGAAACTTCAGCTAGAGCTGATTCGGTCCAACCACTGGTAGCTACTAAAACTTTCATATTGTTCTGGATAGCAAAGTCAACAACACTCTTGCTTACCTCTAGGTTGGTGGCTTCAAAGATGACATCGGCACCAAGAGCTTGAGATAGCTCTGACTTTGAATCCAAAGCAGCGTGGAGGGCTAGATCAGGAGCACCTGTAATGATGTCTAGGGCTAGTTTGCCCATTCGACCGGTTGCTCCGATTACCGCTACTTTGATTGTCATGAAAAATAACCTATCAACTATCTAAACAAACTCATCAAAGAGGTCATCTTTTACATCGCCTACGGCAATGAAAGACTTCTTTGATTCACTCATAAGTTTGGCAACTAATTGAACATCAGCCAAGCTGACTGCGTCATATCTGCGAAGTGATTCATCTAGGTCAATAAATTCACCATCGGTAAGTTCTGCCCCAGTGAGCCTAGACATACGAGCCTGTGTGCTCTCAAACTTCAAAGCCAAACCGCCTGAGATGTTGCCCTTGGCTAGATCTAGTTCAGCATCAGTAATACCATCGGATGCGACCTTCTCAAGTTCAGCGAGCATTAGCTTGATGACTTCTTTAGCTTTTTGTGGAGAACAGCCTGCATACAAACCAAAGGCAGCAGCATCGCTATAGCCCTGGTTGAAAGAGTAAACAGAGTAAGCAAGACCACGCTTCTCACGGATCTCTTGGAACAATCTTGAAGACATTCCACCACCAAGAACGGTGTTCAGGATAGCCATCGCATAACGACGCTCATCCCCTGCAACTAGCCCCTGTCCACCTAAAACAATGTTTGCCTGAGCAATAGGTCTGTTGATTACCTTTGCAATTGGCTCTACGTCTAGCTGCTGTGTGCTTTGTTCACGCCATGGTCTTGGTGTTGCGGTTAGGTTCAAGTCCCAACCAGCTGTTTCAAGGTTTTCTCTAACAAGTTCTAATAGACCATCGTGATCTACTCCACCTGCAGCTGCAATAACTAAATCCTGCGGGCGATAGTTTCTTTGATAGTGATCCCATACTGCATCTCTAGAAACAGCATTAATAGTTGCTGGAGTTCCACCGATAGGTCTACCTAGTGGGTGACCACCAAGAACCGCTTCAAAGAATTCTTCATGAGCCACATCCTGAGGATCATCATCATTCATGGCTAGTTCTTCAAGAATTACTGTTCTTTCATTCTCAAATTCAACTGGGTCAATCACAGATGATGTGAGCATGTCTGCGATTACCTGAACAGCAACTGGAATAGCTCTGTCCTGCACTCTTGCGTAATAGGAAGTGTGCTCTTTACCGGTAGAAGCGTTAGATGCTCCACCTACAGAGTCAAAGGCAACTGCAATATCTAGTGCAGTTCTGGTCTTGGTTCCTTTGAACAAAAGATGTTCTAAGAAATGAGTGGAACCGTGGTGTCCATCAACTTCATCTCTTGAACCAACTGCTACCGAGAAAGCAACTGATGCTGATTGAGCACCAGGAACAACCTCAGTTAAAACGCGAACACCGCTCGGAAGAACAGTACGGCGAACCGTACTGCCTCCCGAAGCGGTGAACTCAGTTTCGGGTTGATCGAGAATAAATTGGGTAACGCTCATCTCGAACTAACTTTTTTCTTTACTCTTCGTCTTGATCAGTTGAAGCTACTTCGCCTTCAACAACAGGTGATAGCGATAGCTTTCCTCTGTCGTCAATCTTGGTTAGCTCAACCTGAATCTTCTGACCAACAGTTAGAACATCTTCAACATTCTCAACACGCTTGCCAGCTAGCTTGCGTAGTTCTGAGATGTGAAGGAGTCCATCTTTACCTGGGGTTAGTGAGATGAATGCACCGAAGGTAGCAAGCTTCACGACTGTACCCAAGAAACGCTCTCCAATTTCAGGAACGTGTGGGTTAGCAATTGCGTTCACCATGGCACGAGCTGCTTCCGCTGAAGTTCCATCGGTAGCACCAATGTAGACAGTTCCGTCATCTTCAATCGAGATATCAGCACCAGTGTCTTCTTGGATCTGGTTGATCATCTTGCCCTTAGGGCCGATAACTTCACCGATCTTGTCAACTGGAATCTTCACCGCGATGATACGAGGAGCGTTTACAGACATTTCGTCAGGCTCGTTGATAGCTGCCTTCATTAGGTCAAGAATGCTCAAACGAGCTTCCTTAGCCTGGCTTAGAGCACCAATCAAAACATCGGTTGGAATACCATCAAGCTTGGTGTCCAGCTGGATAGCTGTAACAAACTCACGAGTACCGGCAACCTTGAAGTCCATGTCTCCCAATGCATCTTCTGCACCAAGGATGTCTGTTAGAGCCGCGTACTGAGTCTTGCCATCGACTGTGTCTGAAATAAGACCCATAGCAATACCCGCAACAGCTGCACGCAGTGGAACACCAGCGTTGAATAGTGAAAGTGTTGATGCACAAACAGAACCCATTGATGTTGAGCCGTTTGATCCAAGTGCTTCAGATACCTGACGGATTGCGTAAGGGAATTCTTCACGTGAAGGAAGAACTGGAACCAACGCACGCTCTGCTAGAGCACCGTGACCAATTTCACGACGCTTAGGAGTACCAACACGACCAACTTCACCAGTTGAATAAGGTGGGAAGTTGTAGTTGTGCATGTAGCGCTTAGAAGTTACAGGTGACAGTGAGTCAATCTGCTGTTCCATCTTCAACATGTTCAAGGTAGTGATACCCAAGATCTGGGTCTCTCCACGCTGGAAGATAGCTGAACCGTGAACGCGAGGAATGACATCTGTCTCACAGTCGATAACACGAATGTTACGTAGACCACGACCGTCGATACGTACGCCTTCTTTTAGAACACGAGTACGAACAACCTTCTTGGTTACTGACTTGTAAGCAGCTGATACCTGACCTAGCTGAGCCTCATCAAGAGTTTCAGCCAATTTGTCCTTAACAGATGCCTTTAGAGCGTCGTCTTCATTCTGACGAGTTGTCTTGTCAGCGATCTGGTAGATGCGGCCTAGTTCTGCTTCAGCCAAGTTTGCAACTGCTGAGTAAACCTCATCAGTGTATGGAGCAAACAATGGGTAGTCAGCAGTTGGCTTAGCAGCTTCAGCTGCAAGCTTCTGCTGAGCCTTAACCAACTGAGCAATGAAAGGCTTAGATGCTTCTAGACCTTGAGCAACGATCTCTTCGGAAGGGGCTGGTGCTCCTTCATTCTTGATTAGGTTCCATGAACCTTCAGTTGCTTCTGCTTCAACCATCATGATTGCAACATCTTCTTTACCGTTTTCGATAACTACGCGACCAGCAACAACCATGTTGAATACTGCACGCTCTAGCTGTGAGTGCTTAGGGAAAGCAACCCACTGACC
>JBIILH010000064.1:0-5585 GCA_044232765.1 Rhodoluna sp.
TGTATTCAACAATCAGTGCTTCTAGTTCAGCAGCTTCATCGATGATCTTCTGTCTTTCTAGAGCAGCAAGCTGACGCAACTGCATGTTCAAGATTGCTCTTGCCTGTAGTTCATCAATTGAAAGAAGCTTGATCAAACCATCACGAGCATCTTCTGCTGTTGCGCTAGCTCGAATAAGTTTGATTACTTCATCAAGAGCATCAAGGGCTTTTAGGTACCCGCGAAGAATGTGTGCTCGCTCTTCAGCTTTTCTTAGACGGAAAGTAGTTCTTCTAACGATTACTTCGATCTGGTGAGCAATCCAGTTAGTAATGAAACCATCAAGGCTAAGAGTCCTTGGAACACCATCAACTAGAGCCAACATGTTTGCACTGAAGTTCTCTTGAAGAGGAGTGAATTTGTAAAGGTTGTTTAGAACAACCTGTGCAACTGCATCCTTCTTCAAAACAATTACAAGGCGTTGACCTGTTCTACCTGAAGTCTCGTCACGGATATCTGCGATACCGGTTAGGCGCTGTTCCTTAACAAGTTCAGCAATCTTTAGAGCTAGGTTGTCTGGGTTAACTTGGTAAGGAAGTTCAGTAACTACTAAACAAGTTCTTCCCTGAAGTTCTTCAACATTTACGATTGCTCGCATTGTGATGGAACCACGACCAGTTCTATATGCATCCTTGATTCCTTGAGATCCAAGAATGGTTGCAGCGGTAGGGAAGTCTGGTCCCTTGATGCGTTGCATTAGAGCTGTTAGAAGTTCTTCTTGGGAAGCTCCAGGGTTAGCTAGTGCCCACTGAGCACCTTCAGCAACTTCACGAAGGTTGTGAGGTGGAATGTTGGTTGCCATCGCAACAGCGATACCAATTGATCCATTGATTAGAAGGTTAGGAATACGGCTAGGAAGAACTGTTGGTTCCTGAGTTCTACCGTCGTAGTTGTCTTGGAAGTCAACAGTCTCTTCGTCAATGTCACGAACCATCTCAAGAGCTAGAGGAGCCATGCGGCACTCTGTGTATCGAGGAGCAGCAGCACCATCGTTACCAGGAGATCCGAAGTTACCCTGGCCGTTTACTAGTGGGTAGCGAAGGTTCCATTCCTGAACTAGCCGTACCAAAGTGTCATAGATAGCACTGTCTCCATGAGGGTGGTACTGACCCATAACGTCTCCAACAACACGTGAGCACTTGGAGAACTGCTTATCTGGGCGGTAGCCACCGTCATACATCGCATAGATCACACGGCGGTGAACAGGCTTTAGTCCATCTCTAACATCTGGAAGAGCACGGCCTACGATAACGCTCATGGCATAGTCAAGGTATGACCTTTGCATTTCAACGTTGAGGTCAATTTGTTCGACTCTGTCGACGGTAGGTTCAATATTTTCAGTCATAATTTTCTTCTCGCTCTAGATATCTAGGAAGCGAACATCCTTTGCATTTTGTTGGATGAATGTTCTGCGTAGCTCAACATCATCTCCCATGAGTGTTGAGAAAATTTCATCAGCTCTAACTGCATCATCGAGAGTCACTTGAAGAAGTGTCCTTCGAGCTGGATCCATTGTGGTTGCCCAAAGCTCGTCGTAGTCCATCTCGCCAAGCCCCTTGTATCTCTGAATTGAGTTCTCTTTAGGGATTCTCTTTCCAGCTGCTTGACCGATTGCAAGTTTCTCATCACGCTCTGCATCTGTGTAAACATATTCGTGTTCAGCGTTTGTCCACTTGATTCGATATAACGGTGGCTGAGCAAGATAAACATATCCATGCTCAATTAGTGGCCTCATGAATCTGTAAAGAAGTGTTAGCAGAAGAGTTCTAATGTGTTGACCATCAACATCCGCATCAGCCATCAATACACACTTGTGATATCTAATCTTTGATACATCGAAGTCTTCACCAATTCCAGTTCCGAATGCAGTGATCAGTGCTTGAACTTCGCTGTTACCTAGAGCTCGATCTAATCTTGCTTTTTCTACGTTCAAAACTTTTCCACGTAGCGGCAAGATTGCTTGAGTTTCTGGATCTCTTCCGCGCATTGCAGAACCACCCGCTGAGTCACCCTCAACGATATAGATTTCGCTTAGACGTGGATCTCTTGAAGAACAGTCGCGAAGTTTTCCAGGCATACCTGTTGATTCAAGAAGACCCTTACGACGAGTTGCTTCTCTAGCTTTACGTGCAGCTAGACGAGCACTTGCAGCTTGAATTGCTTTGCGGCAAATTTCTTTAGCCATGGCTGGGTTTCTACCAAACCAGTCCGACAATTTATCGTTAGCGATTTTTTGCACGAAAGCTTTAACTTCAGTGTTACCAAGTTTCGTTTTTGTCTGACCTTCGAACTGAGGCTCAACAAGTTTGACTGAGATAACTGCTGTTAGACCTTCTCTGACATCATCACCGGTTAGGTTCTCGTCTTTTTCTTTCAATAAAGATTTTTCACGTGCATATTTATTTAGAAGAGAAGTAAGTGCTGTTCTAAAACCTTCTTCGTGCGTTCCACCCTCGTGAGTGTTAATTGTGTTGGCGTAAGTGTGAACGCTTTCGTTGTATCCGTTGGTCCACTGCATCGCAACTTCTAAAGACATTGACTTCTGCGAATTCTCTGATTCAAAGGCGATGATCTCGTCGTGAACTAGATCAACTTTCTTAGCTGAGTTCAAATACTGAACGTAATCTTTCAGACCGTTCTCATACATGAACTTGTCACTACGTTCGTTTCTCTCATCGTGAAGAGAAATACTTAGGCCCTTGTTAAGGAAAGCCATCTGTTGGAATCTTGAACGAAGAGTTTCGTAATCGAATTCAACTGTTTCAAAGATCTCTGGACTTGGTAGGAATTCAATTACTGTTCCAGTGAAGTCAGCTGCTTTACCTTTAGCAAGAGGTGCAGTTGGCACACCTGCTAGATAGCTTTGGGTCCACATGAAACCATCACGAGCAACAATTACGTTTAGCTGTGTTGAAAGAGCGTTAACAACTGAAGCACCAACACCGTGTAGACCACCTGATACGGCGTAACCGCCACCGCCAAACTTTCCACCAGCGTGCAGAACAGTTAGAACAACCTCAACCGCAGGCTTCTTCTCGACAGGGTGCATGTCCACTGGAATACCGCGACCATCGTCTGCAACCTTGATCCAGCCGCCTTTGGTGATGACAACGTCAATGTTCTTACAGTGACCAGCTAGGGCCTCGTCAACAGCGTTGTCCACGATTTCATAAACCAGGTGGTGGAGACCTCTAGGGCCAGTAGATCCGATGTACATGCCGGGGCGTTTACGCACCGCCTCTAGACCTTCTAGTACTTGAATATTTGAGGCATCGTAGCCTTTTTGGGAATCGGTCATATCGGGGTGCAGCTCCTATTTCATCGAGTCAGGCCCTCACGACAGCGCTTTCAATAAAGCGACTTAAATCCGGGGTAACTAACCCTCTAATTGTACCTTTTTTGAGGGCTCAGAGGGGCTAAAAACGGGCTATTGGAGCTGCTGTTTTGCCTGTGGATAACTCGCTACAAGTCGCATTTTTACTAGGCATGAGCTCTGAGGAGTGGTTACCCGAAGGTATCTCTAGGACCTCTGCCCTGAACGGTTCTAAAACCCCTCTTAAAGCTAGGTGCCTGAGGGCCAACAAAGCGAATTTCTTTGACTTCCAGATCAGGTAAACGCTCCGAAATCTTTGCCAGAATCTCCGCTCCCATGAGCCTTAGCTGCGTGGCCCAGGCTGTACTTTTGCATCTCACAGTAAGAATTCCTTTAGAGAGGTCTTCTGGGAAGCTGCTTTCTGCCACCCTGTCCCCCACCAGTTCTTTCCAGTTGGCAAATAGCTCCCCTTCAGCAACCTTGGATTGCCAGCCAAAGCTCTGAATTAGCTCATCCATGGTGTTAGCAATTGATTTAGGAGCTCGTCCTGCATCAAAAGGTCTTGATCCTTGACGTTGGCTCTTCTCGCGTCTTTTTGTGTCTCTGTCTTTTCTGCCGGTTATGGCAGCTCTCATTCGGTAGTAAAACTCAACAGCAACATCAGGTTTGTTTTCCTCAGTCATTTGCCACCTCCAGAGAGCCAGCTGAGACGTTGAAGCGTGTAGCACTTAGTTCGATCGGAACATCCTCTGCTACTGCTGCTGTAATAATCACCTGTTCATTATGCGATACCAGAGCAGCCAATCTAGACCTTCTTGTTGAATCAAGCTCAGCAAATACGTCATCAAGAATTAGAACCGGGTCCCCAGCTCTTGCATCTTTGCGAATTAGATCAGCGCTAGCTAACTTCAAAGCGAGAGCGTAAGACCAGGATTCTCCGTGGCTGATATATCCCTTCGCGGGAAGGGTTCCTAGAAGTAGAAGCAAGTCATCCCTATGAGGACCAACGAGGGTGATTCCTCGTTCCATCTCTTTGCTACGAACTTCAGCAAGGCGGGATTGGAAGAGTTTTTCTATTTCTTGTCTGTCGCCGGTATTTAGAAAAGTTTCTGAACCATCTGAGTCAATGTCGTTGGTTGCCAGAGAACTCTTGATTCTTATTGATGGATCATTCTTCTCGTCGGCGATAGCTGCATAAGCTGCTTGTAAATAAGGAGCAATGCGTGAAGTGATATCAAATCGTGCCGCGATAATCTCACTACCAATTCGCACAAGTGACTGATCCCATGAATCCAGTGTGCTTAAACCAGATGCACTGGCACTCATGTTTCTTGCACTTTTCAGAAGAGTGTTTCTCTGCTTTAGAACTCTTTCGTAGTCGCTATAAACACCAGCCATTCGTGGTGTGAGCTGAACGATCAGTTCATCTATGAACGCTCTTCTGTTTGAAGGATCTCTTTTGACAATGTCTAGATCTTCAGGAGAGAAAATTACTGCGTTCACGTATCCGAGAACATCTCTTACCCGAGGAGTTTCACTCTTGTTGATTCGTGCTCTATTACTGCCTTCAGTAGTTAGCTCTAACTCAAGTAGGTTTTCACGATCTTCAAACCTGGCTAGCAATCTAATGATTGCTTTTGATTCACCTTGTTTGATTAGCGGTAGGTAGCCACTCACACGATGAGAGCTTAGAGTTGCGGAGTAAAAGATTGCTTCAGCAAGATTCGTCTTGCCCTGACCATTTCTTCCAACTAAAAGATTAATTCCAGTTGTAAGTGGCAACTCAACTGTTGAATAGTTGCGAAAGTTTGAAAGAGTCAGATGCTTGACGTGCATCTAAAATCTAATCTGCTTTTTTAACCGCGTGACCACCAAATTGATTACGCAGAGCTGCAACAGCTTTCATCGCTGGTGAATCATCTTGACGGCTAGTGAAACGAGCGAATAGTGAAGCGGTGATTGCTGGCATTGGAACAGCGTTTGCAATTCCTTCTTCAACAGTCCAACGACCTTCACCTGAGTCTTCAACGTAACCCTTGATCTTGGAAAGACTTGGGTCTTCTTCAAGTGCAAGTACTAGAAGATCTAGAAGCCATGAACGAACAACTGTTCCTCTTTGCCAGGCAGCGAAAGTTCCGTGAACATCCTTGATGATGTCCTTCTTTTCTAAAAGTTCGTAACCTTCAGCGAAGGCTTGCATCATTGCATACTCGATACCGTTGTGGACCATCTT
>JBIILH010000013.1:0-16682 GCA_044232765.1 Rhodoluna sp.
CGAGATTCGAACTCGCGACCCCAACCTTGGCAAGGTTGTGCTCTACCAACTGAGCCACATCCGCATGTCTCTTTCAAGACAACTAAACCCTAACCGATTTAGGCAAATTTAGTCAAAAGTAAACCCCGGTGTTGAAACACACCGGGGTTCACCTATCAAGCTATTTAGCCCTTGTCTGCTCCGAAAGCATAGGCCTCTTCACCGTGAACAACAGTGTCGATACCTGCGATTTCGTCTTCTGCTGTGACTCTGAAGCCCATTGTCTTTTCAATGATCCAACCAATCACGAAGGCGATTACGAAGGAGTAAACAAGTACCGCTCCAGCTCCAACTGCCTGCTTCCAAAGCTGGCTGAAGTCGTTACCGAAAGCGAAACCAACATCGCGGCCAAACACACCGATGTATAGAGTTCCGACGATTCCACCAACAAGGTGAATTCCAACTACGTCTAGTGAGTCATCGAAACCAAGCTTGTACTTTAGATCAATTGCAAGAGCTGATAGAGCGCCTGCAATTACACCAAGGAGCATTCCCCAAACTGGATCAAGAACAGCACACGCCGGAGTGATTGCTACAAGACCTGCGATAGCACCTGAACCTGCACCAATAGATGTTGCCTTACCGTGACGGATCTTCTCAACTAGAACCCAGCCCAGCATTGCTGCAGATGGAGCTGCAATGGTGTTGATAAATACAAGGGACGCAATACCTTCGGCTGCTAGCGCGCTACCAGCGTTGAAACCAAACCAACCGAACCAAAGAAGTGCAACACCTAGAAGTGTTAGAGGAACGTTGTGTGGCTGAGAGATTCCCTTGCTAAATCCAAAACGCTTACCAAGAACAAGTGCAAGAGCAAGACCAGCAGCTCCAGAGTTGATGTGAACTGCAGTTCCACCAGCAAAGTCAATTACACCTAACTGGACCAACCATCCACCATCACTGTAGTCCTCTGCTGAACCGTAGTTGAATACCCAGTTTGCAACTGGGAAGTAAACAATTGTTGCCCAGATGCCAGCAAAGATCATCCATGCACCAAACTTTGCACGGTCAGCAATCGAACCTGAAATAAGTGCAACTGTGATGATTGCGAAGGTTGCTTGGAAAGCCACAAATGCCATGGTTGGGTAATTGTCCACTGTCTCTGTGAGAGACGCTGCTGTTTCAGCTGTCAGACCCAAAGACGCTGTATCAATACCGAACCAACCAGGAATTCCAATGTATGTAGGACTATCTGAGCTTGCGAAGCTAACTGCGTAGCCATAGAGAACCCAAAGCACTCCAACTAAGCCTAGAGAGCCCCAAGAGAGCATCATCATGCTAACTACGCTCTTAGCCTTGACCATACCTCCATAGAAGAAAGCAAGACCCGGTGTCATCAGCAGAACAAGAGCTGCTGAGAAGAGTATAAATGCGGTGTTTCCTTGATCCATTTGTGCCTCCAAAGATTAACGCCCAGTGTGGGATTGAGACAAGGATGGCCAAAGTATGTTTCAGTAAACCTCAGTAAATGTTTCGGGATTGTTAAACATTAGAAGTGTTTATCTTGAGCACATGGCTGCAAGACGAGACAAACAACGCAGATACTTCTTGCGATATGCCCCTTGAACATGATCCTCACGGAAGATTGAACCAAGATCTAGACCTGTATAGGCAAGAGATATTCCAGCCTCGTAACAGCGGTCAATAAAGCTCACAAACCTAATTCCCTCGAACTGATCGTTGATTAGACGGACATCAGTAACAATCAGTTGATCGAACTGCTCCGATACTTTGGCATATCTTGACTGGTGAATTGAGCCTAGGAATGAGACCAGCTCATCGAAGGACGCAGACAGCACTCGACCCTCTTGTCTCTCCTCTAGCTCTTTGATCTTGTTTGCATCTGACGCCTTGAAGGCAAATGAAGAATCTCTGTGTCTGTAGTCGTCACCGTCAATACGAACCATCTGGAACTTGTCTGCCACAGATTGAATCTCGCGCTGGAAGCTATCAGCTGCAAAGCGTCCTTCGCCGAGAGCTGCAGGTGGAGTGTTTGAAGTCGCAGCGAATCGAACACCTTTCGCAGCTAGTTCTTTGAGGAAGCGAGACATAATCATGGTGTCCCCTGGATCATCAAGTTCAAATTCATCAATGCAGAGCAAGTCATACTTTGAGAATTGAGCTACTGCTTGAGCGAAACCTAAATAGCCGATGATGCTTGTGTAGGCAAGGAATGCTCCAAAAGCAGACTTCTTTCCACTATTGAAGTAAATGGACGCCAAAAGGTGGGTCTTTCCAACACCGAAGCCACCGTCAAGATAGATGCCTAGGTTTGCGGAGGTCTTCTTGCCAATGCTCTTTGCGAATGCTGAGGCTAAACTTCTGGCCTCTGACTGGCTAGAGAATCTCTCATCTGGAATATAGGAATCAAAGGAAACCTTGGCAAACTCAGCAGGCGGAACTAGCTCTGATAGCAATTCCGAAACGGAAACATCAGAGTCCAGATCATCAATCTTGATAAGCATTCAGGAAAAAGCCATTCTTTTTGGTTCGAATCTTTGAGAGAATAGAGACACCGCAATCAACAGCCTAAACCCCGGAGGTTTTCTTATGAGTTATCCAGTTGAATCTAACCCGCGTTTCGAGAACTATGCTCACCCAGAGGCTCTAGTTTCAACCCAATGGGTATCTGAAAACCTTGGACAACCTGGTTTGGTTCTAATGGAATGCAATGAGGATATTCTCCTTTACTCAACAGGTCACATTGATGGTGCGGTAAAGATTGACTGGCACACAGAACTAAATCACCCAGATAACCGCGACTACATCAATGGTTCTGAGATGGCCAAGCTGCTATCTAGCAAGGGCATCAGCCGTGAAGACACCATCGTTCTCTATGGCGACAAGAGCAACTGGTGGGCAACTTACGCGATGTGGGTGTTCAAGCTATTTGGCCACGAAGATATCCGCATAATGGACGGTGGCCGTTCAAAGTGGGTCGAGGAAGGTCGCGCTCTTACCAAGGATGTTCCAGAGCGTCCAGCAACTGACTACCCAGTTATTGCTAGAGATGACTCTTCAATTAGAGCTTTTAAGGATGACGTACTTGCTCACTTTGGCAAGCCAATGATTGATGTTCGAAGCCCACTTGAATACACCGGTGAAAAGCTACACATGCCTGACTATCCAAACGAAGGTGCATCTAGAGGTGGACACATTCCAACCGCTAGGTCTGTTCCATGGAGCAAGGCAGTTAACGAAGACCAGACTTTCAAAACAATCGAAGAACTGAACCAGATCTATCGTGTTGATGCTGGCATCTCCGATGCAAGCGATGTTATCGCCTACTGCAGAATCGGTGAGAGATCTAGCCACACTTGGTTTGTTCTTACTTACCTATTGGGAATTCCTAAGGTTAGAAACTACGACGGTTCATGGACTGAGTGGGGCTCCACCGTGCGTGTTCCAATTGTTAAAGGTGAAGAGCCGGGAGCAGTTCCTGTAGGTTTCTAAGCATGTCAACAACTCCAGGAGCACAAGAAATTGTTTCCGCATTTGCGGAAGTTCCCCAGAATCTCAAGCTAGAACTTCTACTTGAATACTCAGAGAACCTTCCTGCTCTGCCAGAGAGATACAAGGATCACCCAGAACTCCTTGAACGAGTTGAGGAATGCCAGTCCCCTGTTTACCTGTTCGTTGAGTTAGATGAACACAACACAGTGAGCATTTTCCTAACAGCCCCCGATGAAGCTCCGACAACCAAGGGCTTTGCAAGTCTCCTTCAACTGTCTTTAGACCAGCAACCAGCTGACACAGTCCTCAACTTCGATGACTCATTCGTTGATGCTCTAGGGATAACTGACCTAGTGTCTCCTCTTCGAATTAGAGGGCTTCAGGGAATGTTGATGAGAATCAAACGTCAAGTCAAAGAGAAGATGATTTGATTCTCGAACAAGTCTTCCCAGTATCTGGAACAGAAGTTGCATTTGATTCTGAGTACCTTGTTGTTTTGTATCCAAAAGTAGAAGGACTCCGATTCAATTTCGTGATCGCTAACGGAACCAACTTAGATGCCTCTAGCGATAACTCAAGCAACAAGTTGGATAGAGAACTGCTGAAATTCATTAGGTCACAATCAGACTTGATTATCACAACAGGTAAGACAGCTAGAGCAGAGAACCTAAAGGCTTCCAAGTTCGCACCGATGCTGATACTCACTACCTCCAGCGAAGACCTAAACATTGCTGCAGTCCATGTAAACGAAGGCAAACCTGTCTACATCACTCAAAGACTAGGAACTCAATATCCAAGTGATAAAGCAATTGCAATTGGTGGAGTTCAAGACGAGCTGCCAGAGTTTGTTGATTCCTTTTGTCGGGCTAACAGTTTTAAGCATTCTGTTTTTGAGTCCGGTATGGAGACGGCAAAGATCTTTGCCGCTTCAGGAAAAATTAACGAAGTGAACCTTACACTCACTAATTTCACTAGCAAGTTCGATGCAGAGGCTACTGCTATAGATTTCCTTGCAAAGATTGGATTCCGAGCAGAGCTTCTTCAAATCCTGAGATCAGAAGATACCTGGTTCTTTAGATTTGGTGTTGTCTAAGCCACTGACTAATTGAGTTCTGATACTTCTCTTGATCGTGATTGAAGAGACGGCAGTGTTTAGCCCCGTCAATCTCAACCAAAGTAACTTTCTGGTTGTGGCCTGCAAATAAATGCACATCAAAACTTTCAACATGGCCGTCTGTTGCGGAATAGAGAATCAGAAATGGAATATTCACGCCAACAGGTTTGTTGGTGAGTGAAATTCCATCAACATCAACGTTTCTATAGCCAAATAGTTTGATTATCTTGCTGTCCTGAATGGCGTCAATCACACGATCACCAAGACGGCGAGCAAGTCCTGCTCTCTTTGCATGGAACTGCATAGTCGATCTGTAATCAAGTAGCGGGGAATCAAAGATTGCTCCGCAAACCAAGCCCACATGTTTTGAGTTCCTCAGGAACTGACCAATCATGAATGAACCTTGAGACCAGCCGAACAAAAGAATCTCTTTAGCTCCTTCACTCTGAGCGTGAAGAACAGCAAGCTCTATTTGATTCCATTCAGTTTCCCCAAGATTGGACTTGGTCTTGCCGAGTCCATATGGCTTAGGGTCGCTTTCCATTGAAATAGTTAGCTGTCTGAAGCCAAGCTTGGAGAATTGCTCGACATTGCGAAGAGTCTCCCCCATGCCAGCTCTTCTGCCATGCACGTGAATAACCCATTTGTCAGAAGGAGCAGGAAAATGCCAAGCTCTTGTTTGGTTAGGCATGAGTATTTCTTCGAAGCTGCTCTCTAAGCCAAAGTGCTCTGGATGTTCTCCCAGCCATCCTGAAAGTGATACCGAACCACCAGGGCTTGGTATTTCTGAACCATAGACCCTAAGTACCCTTAGAGCTATTCGATCTTCTATCGATTCGGCAAAGTCCACTTGGACAAGAGCATGGCCTTTTCTTGAGTTCCAGAACAGACTCTGGCGGCCTTTGGACTGTCTAGTCAACTTGCCAGGCACGATAACCCAGGTAGTACCAGTAGCTTGGATTACATCAAGAACCTTCATTTCAGCCTTGATTGGTCCACTCATTTTCATGAGGTTTATCGCGGCAATTAGAACCTTGGTATAAACAATCATTGCTAGTCCTTTGCGGCGTGGCAGGGTGAGAGAGTCGCTCTCGCCATTTAGCCTAGAACAGATGTCTTTCTATGCTCTTGATTCCGATGCTCCGGCCCAGTTTGCTGCGGCCGCACTTTCGCTTGCCCAGCCTAGCCTTCGTGCAGAACTAGAGACCTCTCAAATACCTGCACCAGACAGAATTGCTCCTTGGGCTCTAGCTTTTGCTGCTCAAGCTCCAAATCCGGCTGACACTCCCATGAATCGTGGCGTTGGCCGAGTTGTCTTCTTGCACGATCCTGAACAATTTGACGTTTGGGGTTCGAACATGAGAGTTATTGCATACGGCAAGTCACCTTTAGAGAACGACATGGGCGTTGAAGAGGATGTCGCTCACTACTGGTGGTCAGAACTCATGAGAGCTCTCAATACCCATGGAGCTACATTTATCAATGAAGCTGGCACAGTTACCAAGATGTCTTCAAGTGGCATGGGTTCTCTTGCGAATGACCCTAATTCAAGCGAAGTTGAAATAAGAGCATCTTGGTCACCAACTGATGACGATCTAGGACCACACTTTGCTGCTTGGCAGGACATCATTGCCTCCATGGCTGGATTTGGAATGGATGGCGAAGGCGTAACCCGTCTAATCGTAAATAAATGACAGACCAGCCAGAAACACCAGAGGTTGAAAGCGTTCTACTAGATAAGCCTCGACTTCCGGTAAGACTTGTAGAAACCACTGAATCACTTAGAGAGTTTCTTAGTTCACTAAACGAATCCAATTCTCCTATTGCTTTAGACGCTGAAAGAGCCAGTGGATTTAGATATGGGCAGAGAGCTTATCTCTTGCAGATTGCAGTCAAAGACAACTGCATCTTCTTGATTGATCCAGTTGCAGATTACGAAGAGTCAGTGTGGCTTGAATTCCTTCAGTCAGTTAGCTCTAAACCTTGGATCATTCACGCTGCTTCTCAAGACTTACCTTGTCTAACCGAGATGAGCCTAAAACCTTCACAGATTCTGGATACTGAATTAGCTGCTCGACTCATAGGTTTACCCAGAGTTGCACTTGGAACTTTGACTGAGCACTACTTGAAACTCAAACTTGCTAAAGAGCACTCGGCAGTTGACTGGAGTGAAAGACCACTACCAGAAAACTGGCTGAACTATGCTGCTCTCGATGTTGACGTTTTGTTTGACCTTTGGGAAGAGATTCAAAAGGATCTTGAAATAAATCACAAGACTGCAATTGCCGAAGCTGAATTCGATTTTCTACTGGTTCCGACTTCAAAGCCACCCAAGACTGATAAGTGGCGGTCAATGACTGGGCTTCATGAAGTCAAAGATGAAAGAGCATTGACTATCGCTAAGTACCTTTGGGAAGCCAGAGAAGTTCTAGCCATCGAGAAAGACATTGCACCTGGTCGTTTGGTCCCAGATGCCTCTTTGGTAGCGGCGGTCAAGGCTGCACCTAAGTCAAGATCTGAATTAGCTAGCCTAAAGACTTTCGCTGGTAGAGCAAGTAGAACATTCATTGACACCTGGTGGAAAGCAATCGAAGATGGTTCACACACGAAGAACCTAGTTGAGCTAAGACCAAAACCAACTGGTATTCCTAATCACAGGAACTGGCTACAGAAGTTCCCCGAAGCTCACGCAAGACTTACTGCAGCTAAGGAATTAATCGCCAAGCTCTCCGAAGAACAGAAGATTCCACAGGAAAACATTCTGAACCCAGACACCTTGAGACAGATTTGTTTCGAACCGCCAGCCCCGTTGAGTTTAGAGAATCTAACAGCTGCATTGGCTTCTCGACTGGTTCGACAATGGCAAATAGAGCTAGTTCTGGAAGGACTATTGACTGCTCTGGCAACAAAGCCCAAAGAGAACGAAGAAGATCTAGATAGTACTTCTTGAGTCTTTTGTAGGCTCGTCGATCTGCTTAGCATGAGGCACTCTAGAACCTAGAACTTGAGCCACAATCTCCTGGGCAATATCTTGTGCTTTCAGACCAACACGATCAAGAATTTCATTTCTTGATGCGTGCTCCAAGAATTCGTCAGGTAGTCCAAGCTCGTTCAATGCAGTATCAATCTGAGCTGCTCTGAGATCTTGACGGATCCTGGTTCCAATTCCACCAACTCTTACGCCATCTTCCAAAGTCACAACCAGACGGTGTTGGCTTGCTAGATCGAGAACACTCTTTCGAACTGGAACAACCCATCGAGGATCAACTACTGTTGCACCAATTCCATGAGCTGCAAGTAACTCAGCAACTTTCAAAGCAACAGTTGCCATTGCACCAACAGCAACAATCAGAACATCTTTTGAAGGTGCTTCTGCAAGAACATCTACACCGTCAGAGAGTCTTCTGAGTTCTTTGATTTCAACTGGAGCAACACCCTTAGGGAATCTAATTACAGTTGGTGAATCTTCAATAGCAGTCGCTTCAGCAAGTTCTTCACGTAATCTGATGGCGTCTCTAGGAGCAGCTATTTCAATTCCAGGGACAATCTGCAACAGAGCAAGATCCCACATTCCATGGTGTGATGCTCCATCAGGACCGGTAACACCAGCTCTGTCTAGAACAAAAGTAACGCCTGCATTGTGCAGAGCAACATCCATGAGAATCTGATCGAATGCTCGGTTAGCAAAAGTTGCGTAGATAGCAACAACCGGGTGTAGTCCACCAAAAGCTAAACCAGCACTTGAGGTAACAGCGTGCTGTTCAGCAATACCAACATCGAAAACTCGGTTAGGGAATTCTGCAGCAAACTTGTGAAGTCCAACTGGGATAAGCATCGCTCCAGTAATTCCGACTACACGTTCATTGTTACGGGCAATTTCTAGAACTTCATCAGCGAATACAGATGTCCAAGACTTACCAGTTGATGATTCAAGAGACTTACCGGTCTTTGGATCTATTTGACCAACAGCGTGGTACTGGTCATTCACATCATCTTCAGCAAGGGTGAAGCCTCTACCCTTTTGAGTAATCGCGTGAACAATAACTGGAGCACCGTATTGCTTAGCCTGACGCAAAGCTTGCTCCATTGCCTCTTGATCATGTCCATCTATTGGACCGATGTATTTAAGGTCAAGGTTAGGGAACATACTCTTTGGGGTGAAGGTACCAAGTAGTCCCTTACCAGCACCTCTAATCGTTGAATAAGCCAAGCGACCCAGAGGCCCGAATAGTGAGAAGAACTTTTTAGATGCGCGATACATACGCTTGTAGAAAGGTTCTGTTCTGAAATCATTAAGGTACTTAGCCAATCCACCAATGGTTGGAGCATATGAGCGACCATTGTCATTAACTACGATGACAAGATTTCTATCGTTGTCATCGGTGATGTTGTTTAGTGCCTCCCAGGCCATACCACCGGTAAGAGCTCCATCACCAATTACTGCAACTACTGCACGTTCTGTTTGACCGGTTAATCTATACGCTCTTGAGATACCATCAGCCCAAGAAAGAGATGAAGAAGCGTGTGAAGACTCGACTACGTCGTGAATTGATTCTGATCGCTGAGGGTAACCGGCTATGTCACCCTTGGTTCTGATTCCTGAAAGATCAGTTCTTCCGGTAACTAGCTTGTGAACATAAGACTGATGTCCTGTGTCAAAGATGATGCTGTCATTGGGTGAATCAAACACACGGTGAATAGCAAGAGTAAGTTCAACAACTCCAAGGTTTGGTCCAAGGTGACCACCGGTAGAGGTGATTGTTTCAATCAGGTATTCACGAATCTCCTGAGCAAGCTCCTTGGTCTGAGGAACAGATAGTTTCTTCAGATCTTCTGGAGATTGAATCGACTCAAGAATTGTCAATTAGGCCACCAAACTTCTAAGAACATACTGCAAGATTCCACCGTGTCTGTAGTAGTCAGCTTCACCAGGAGTATCAATACGCAAAGCAACTTCAAATGTAAGAGCTTGCTTACCAGCAGCGCTGTGTGATGTTGGCTTAGCTTCCACCTGAAGTGTCTTAGGGGTCACTCCATCATTTAGAGCAGTAACACCAGTGATGGTGAATGATTCTGTTCCATCAAGGCCAAGAGTTTCAGCAGTCTGACCAGGTAGGTATTGCAATGGAAGAACACCCATACCAATTAGGTTGCTTCTGTGAATACGTTCGAAGCTCTCCGCAATAACAGCCTTCACACCAAGTAGAGCAGTTCCCTTAGCAGCCCAGTCTCTGGATGACCCTGAACCATATTCTTTTCCAGCAAGAATCACAAGTGATGTTCCTTGAGCCTGGTAGTTGCTTGAAGCATCGTAAATGAAACTCTGTGCACCATCTGCTGTTGTGAAGTCTCTGGTGTAGCCACCTTCAACATCGTGAAGAAGCTGGTTACGCAATCTGATGTTCGCGAATGTTCCGCGAATCATTACTTCGTGGTTTCCACGTCTAGATCCATATGAGTTGAAGTCAACACGAGAAACATTGTTCTCAGCTAGATACTTTCCAGCTGGTGAATCAGCCTTGATAGAACCTGCAGGGCTAATGTGATCTGTTGTTACAGAATCCCCTAGCTTGGCTAGAACACGAGCATCATGGAAGTCAACTACTGGTGAAGGAGTCATGCTCATTCCTTCAAAGTAAGGAGGCTTTCTAACGTATGTGCTCTTAGCATCCCAGCTGAAGGTATCTCCAGTTGGAGTAGGAAGAGACTTCCATCTCTCATCACCTTCGAAGACGCCAGCGTACTGTCTGTTGAACATCTCAGAGTCGATAGTTGAATCAATAGTTGATTGAACCTCATCAGGGGTTGGCCAAATGTCAGCAAGGAAAACATCCTTGCCATCTTTGTCTTGACCTAGAGCCTGAGTGTCAAAGTTGAAGTCCATAGTTCCAGCAAGTGCATAAGCAACTACCAGTGGTGGAGATGCAAGATAGTTCATCTTCACATCTGGATTAATGCGACCTTCAAAGTTTCTGTTACCTGAAAGAACTGCAGTTACTGCCAAGTCGTTCTTGTTCACAGCTTCTGAGATCTCAGTATCTAGCGGACCAGAGTTACCAATACATGTTGTGCAACCATAACCAACAAGATCAAAGCCAAGACCATTTAGATCTGCAGTAAGGCCTGCTTTGTCGAAGTACTCAGTAACAACTTTTGAACCTGGAGCCAGAGAAGTCTTAACCCAAGGCTTACTCTTTAGACCCTTTGCTACAGCCTTACGAGCTAGTAGGCCAGCAGCCATCATCACTGATGGGTTAGAAGTGTTAGTGCAAGAGGTAATTGATGCAATAGCAACATAGCCATTGTCAATTGAATAATCAGTTCCATCAACTTCAGTTGGGTTAGACACATCGCTGCTGTATGTCTTGATGTCGGTAGCAAAGTGTTCCTTTGCTTTTGACAATTCAATTCTGTCTTGAGGTCGCTTAGGACCTGCAATAGATGGAACAACAGTTGAAAGATCTAGTTCGATGTATTCGCTGTAGGCAGCTTCATTGTTGGCATCGTGCCATAGCCCTTGAGCCTTGCTGTATGCCTCAACTAATTGAATTTCTTCTGCAGTACGACCAGTTGAACGTAAGTAATCAATGGTTACTTCATCGATTGGGAAGATAGCAACTGTTGAACCAAACTCTGGGCTCATGTTTCCAATGGTTGCTCGGTTAGCCAATGGCACAGCACTAACACCAGCGCCATAGAACTCAACAAACTTTCCAACAACTCCGTGCTTACGCATCATCTCAGTAATGGTTAGAACAACATCTGTAGCTGTTGCGCCAACAGGAATAGACCCGGTTAGTTTGAAACCAACAACCTTAGGAATAAGCATTGAAACCGGCTGACCTAGCATGGCAGCCTCAGCTTCGATTCCACCTACTCCCCAACCAAGAACACCAAGACCGTTAACCATGGTGGTGTGTGAATCAGTACCAACACATGAGTCTGGATAAGCAAGAGTCTCACCATCAAGTTCTCTAGTCATAACTGTTCTAGCTAGATACTCAATGTTGACCTGGTGAACAATACCTGTGCCTGGAGGAACAACCTTGAAGTTATTAAACGCTCCCTGACCCCAACGAAGGAATTGGTAACGCTCACCGTTGCGCTCATACTCATAAGCAACGTTTCTCTCGAAAGCATCTGGTGAACCTGCAACGTCAATTACAACTGAGTGGTCGATAACAAGTTCTGCTGGTGAAAGAGGGTTGATTTTCTTTGGGTCTCCGCCAAGGTCTGCTACTGCTTCACGCATTGTGGCAAGGTCAACGATGCAAGGTACTCCTGTGAAGTCCTGCATGATTACACGTGCTGGGCTGAACTGGATCTCAATGTCAGGCTCTGCCTTAGGGTCCCAGTTAACGATGGCGTTGATGTGAGCTTCTGTGATGTTCGCTCCGTCCTCGGTGCGAAGCATGTTCTCTAGAAGAATTTTCAGGCTGTAAGGGAGCTGGTTCTTTAGAACGCTGTCCAACCTAAAGATGCGATAAGACTTGTTGCCCACATCAAGGGTTGAACTGGATTTGAAACTATTTACGTTGGACAAAGTCCGCTCCTAGCAGTGCTGAAAAAGAATTACTTGTCCAAAATACCATCTTGTTTGGCACTAACTACTTTCCTAAGCAAAAGCCATGAAATCCAGATCATCATCAGGAAGTACGGGGTTCCCATAACAATCCTTGTAAAACCAAGGGAAACAACATCATTTGCCAGATACATCGGCACCTGAACAGCTAGCCGGGAGGCGAAGAAAGCAACCCATAGCCATGTAACGAGGTTGAAAAAACGGACTTTTCTGCGTTCTTTCCTCCATCTGAGGCCCTGATCGGTCATAAAGCCAACCAGCACGCCAATTAGGGGAAAACGCACCAAAACGCTCAATAGCAGGGCTCCTCCATAAGAAGCGTTAGTTACAAAGCCAGTCAAATAGAAGTCTCTAGGCTGCCCTTCAGGCCTCTGGGCAAGGTAGATAGCCAAAGCTATGCCAAGAACTGGTCCTACTAGGGCTGATGCAGGTCTCTTGGCTAGGAAATGCCTGATTATTAGAGCAACCATGGCAATAGACACAGAAACTATCGAAATCGTGAGGTCTTGCCAGATCGCGAAACTCAGGACATAAACCAAACCGGGAACTGTGGCTTCAATGAAGCCCTGAACACCGCCAACACTGGCAATTAGGCTCTTGGCATCAACCTTGTAGCCATCATCGGTTTTCTTGACGCCATATTTTTCAGAGTCAATCTTTGGCTTCTCGTTAGCCATTACTTTGCTCTCGTAACAATTGAGCCTGTTGGTAGATCTAAAGGTAGAACTTCTCTAGGAGGAAGTGGTGTCTCTCCCCTGTTCACGACAAGACCTCTAAAGACATCTTCTAATTCACTTCTTTGTTCAAGGTCAGTTATGGCAGCACCAGAGATAGTTCCTCTTAGCAACCAGCGATTTCCGCTGAATCCGAACATCCGGACTTTTTGGCTCTTTGATTCACCGATAGGAATTTCTGCATGAATTTCAACTCCGTAAGGTCCAGTTACCTTTTCGGCTTGAACCTTATGACTTGTGAGACTTGTGAAGATATCGTCAACAACTTCATCCCAAAGAGATGAACCCTTGGACGATGCAAAAGCCTGCACTTGCAGAACGCTTTCTTTGTAGTCGAAAGAGATAGCAACTACTCGTTGTGTTCCTTCTTCAATATCAGCTCGAACACCAACACCTGGGTTTGGCACAAAAAGAATTGAACCAAAGTCAACCAAATCTTTAGGAGCGTTTAGATCTGAGCTGTCCCAGGGACCTTTGTTGAGTTGACGTCCGCCATTAACATTCATCACTTGACACCTGTCGATCCAAAGCCAGCGCTTCCTCTTTGAGAACCAGGTAGTTCAGTTACGTGCACAAATCTTGCAGATTCAAACTTTTGGAACAGCATCTGAGCAATCCTGTCTCCACGTGTAATTTCAAAATCTTCGTCGGAGTGGTTAACCAAAGTAATAAGCATTTGACCGCGGTATCCCGCATCAACCGTCCCTGGAGCATTTAGGACTGTTATCCCGTGCTTAGCTGCCAATCCACTTCTTGGATGCACTAGAGCTACGTAACCTGCTGGAAGAGCAATTGAAACTCCAGTGTTGACTGTGTGTCTTGATCTTGCTGGCACTACAGCGTTTTCTGCTGACCTAAGGTCGTATCCAGCATCTCCAGGGTTACCAATGGTTAGCATCAAATCTGGTTCACAGCTAATTAGAACTTCAAAAGAGGTCATAGCCGTATTCTAATTCCATGACAATACTTCCAGCGACGGACCTCTATAAAGAGCGAGTGCTACCAACTGTTTACTTCTACATAGCTTCAATAACTCTCCCACTTTCACTCTTTCTAGTTGCTTTGCCCTTTTCTGAAGTTGTCAGCATTTTTTTAGCCCTGGCTTCAATTCCTCTGGTTTTAGTTCTTTCTTGGCTGGGCTCTCCACTAATTGCTTTGAATCAGCAGACTCTTTCAATTGGTCAAGCTTCAATTGAGACCAAATACCTGGGCAAAGCCGAGGTAGTCAGTCCTCAAGAGGCCTTTTTGGAGCGTGGCGTGAAACTGGATAGCCGCGCATTCACCAAATTTCAAATTGGGGTGAAACAGCTAGTAAAGATTGAAATCCTAGATAAACAAGATCCAACTCCCTACTGGTTGATTGCAACCAGGAATCCAGAAGTTCTAGCAGGACTAATTAATAAGCGTTAGTGAGCGCAGTCAACACAAACAGGACCATATTCGCCATTTTTCTTGGCTTTCTGGCTGTGGTGTTTAACAATGAAGCACTCTGAGCAGGTGAACTCGTCTTCCTGCTTAGGCACGACAACAACGTCCTGCTCCTCATTAGTTACTTCAGGGATAGAGAAGGAATCGGAATGATCGTCAGCATCTACGTCTGACGCAGCGGAAGTTCCCTCTGACTCTTTGATAGCTTCAAGAGACTCTGTGTCGTCGTCGTTCTTGCGTGGAGCATCGTAATCGGTAGCCAATTACTTTCCTTTCGAATAATTCATTTCAGCGCTGAAAGTGTCCAACACGAAGTACATAAATGCAACCCTATTAACACCGAAGAAAGCACTATTGTCAGTCATCTCCCAGTTTGGGCGTGTCGCGGCACAGCAGAATCAACCGCAAAAGTAGCAAATAGAGTGGCAAACTATCGGCAGAAGGAATGAAAATGGCGGATTTGCGAATAACTGGCGTTACTAACAACCAGCTCGAGCTACAAGCTCCTGATGGCACGCGCCACTACCTAGAGATTTCACCTGACTTGCTCAAGGCCATGAAATCACGCCCAGCAGAGCTTCCACCAACACTTACCCCAAGAGAGATTCAGGCTGAGATTCGTTTAGGGACAACAGTTGCTGAATTAGTTGCTAGAACCGGTGCTGATGAAGATCAGGTAGCCAAATATGCAGCCCCGATCATCACTGAACTGAAACACATCGTTACTTTAGCTAGAAACATCAGACTCTCTCTAGCTGGAGATAGATTCACAGATCCAACTCAGATTGAATTTGGAACTGTAATGGACGAGCGTCTGGTCAACAACAGAGCAAAAGATGTTTCTTGGGTTTCCAAGAAAACTGTTGAAGGTGTTTGGTTAGTTTCTGCTGAATACAAAATTGATTCAGAGCCTGGGATTGCTACCTGGTCTTTCGAGCCAAAGGCTCTTTCTCTTGTTCCGGAGAATCAAAGTGCACTTCTGCTTTCAAACGCATCTCCGTTGAGCTTGATTGAAAGCACTCCAAAGATAAAAACTGAACAGGTTATGCATCCAACCGTTTCAGCAGCACAACCTGAAACTCTTGAAGAAGAAACACAACCTGTAACAACTGGACTATCAGTAGTTCCTGAACTCATAGAAGAAGTGCCAGCTGAGCAAAATCAAACCGAAGTCATCACGGTAATAGAAACTGAGACTAGAGCAACATTCCATGTTGTAGATGATGTTCAAGAAGATTTTGAATCAGAAGACATTTACTCTCAGGAAAGAGAAGACGTAGCTGAAGAACTCTTTGTAGAGGAAACCGAAGTTACTGAATCTTTCATAGTTGAAGAAACAACTGTTGAGCCTGTAGCTGAACCTGAAGCACCTGTAGTGCAAGCACCACCAATTCAGAGCACATCAAGGTGGGCTGAGGTTCTATTCGGCACTAAAGACGAAGAAGACGACAAGTAACTAAAAACCAATAGCAATTAGCGGAATACTCATTTCCTGCTGGGTAATTGAGCCGTGGTGTCCAATCATCTCCAACGATTTCTTCTTTGCAAACTCACGATGATAAAGAGCAACTTCCTTCTTCGCCAAAATCAAAATGTCAGGGACTGCATCTCTCTCGATCTCCTCAGGCCAATACCCTGCTTCAATTAGCGCTTCAGGGGTGATGACATAGCAGCTATCCCCCACAGCCTCTTTCAGTTTCTCGACATAGATCTCAGTAGTTGCTGAATCTGCCAGGTAAAGATAAAGAGCTCTCGTGTCGCCACCAACATCGACCAGAGCTTCCTTGTTGATGTGCAGATCAACGTAAACATGGTTAGCGTGTGGGACGTCAATAACACCGTGATCAGCTGTTACTAGTAACGCTGCGTGCTTATTCAAACTGCTTGATAGAGATGAGACTTCAGCATCAATGTCTTCTAGCTTGGTTAGCCAGGCTTGAGACTGCCAACCTTTAGCATGAGCTAACTGATCTAGTTCTGGGATATAGAGATAGATAACTTTCTGGTTCGGCTCTGCCAGTAGTTTCTTGGCTATCTCAAATCGTTCAGCAAGAGATTTGGTCCCATGAAATTCACTTCCACGCATGGTGGCAGCGGTGAAACCTGAATCTTCATAAGCAGCTGGAGCAAGCGTGTGAAACTCGACTGATTGTTCAAGTGCCATTTCAGGAACGGTCTTGAGGGTCTGAAAATCCCGAGCGGTCTCACTACTTTCCCACCCTGTTAGAAGATTTCTTTTTGTTTGTGTCTCTCGTTCAAAGATCTGGTAGCCAATGAACTTGTTCTCCCATGGTGGCTTACCTGTTGAGAAGGAAACAATGCTTGAAGCAGT
>JBIILH010000065.1:0-5529 GCA_044232765.1 Rhodoluna sp.
GATCGCGGAATTTGCGAGTAATTTTTAGTGCGCGATCAGGGTTCTGTGCTTCTAGGTTTGTTTCGATTGCGTAAGAGATGTGCTTCTTCTTTTCGTTTGGATCAGATTCAATCTCAACTCTGTTTTCAAAAGCATATGCTTGCTCCTGTTTGTTCTGAGCTACACGAATGTCGGCTAGAACTTGTTCGTTCAGCTTTGCTGCTTCCGCAATTCTGCCTAGTTTGTATTGAGCGTGACAAACCATGTTCTTGATTCTGATCACTAGTTCGTCATAGAGCTCAAGAACTGCTTGAGGGAATCTCTCCCAGGTTTGAACTACTGCTTCATAGTCTTCTTTTTCAAAGAGAGTAATGATGTTCTCACACTCTGCCTTTATACGAAGTGAGATGTCTCCCGCTTCAGAAGACTCTTGAACAACTTCTGTAGCTAGTTGAACAGCAAGTTCATATTCACCTTGGCTACGAAGTTGCTCAATCTCTTTGAGCACTTTCGTATTGTCTGGAACCTGAATCTTCTTCAAACGTTTGTTCATGGACTGAGCGTCAAATCTAGCTGCCTCCGCTTTCTCGAGGTTACCCATTGCGTCATAGACATCGGCTAAACCACGGGTTGCCTTCACTACATCACGGTAGTCACGGTTGCCCTTCTTGCTTGCATACTTGATTGATTCTTTGTAGAAGTGAATAGCGTTTTTGAAGTCCTTGTTGTATAGGTAAGCCTTGGCAACCCAACGTAGAGTTCCTGAATCAAGCTTGTTTACCTGTCTTTCGACAGACATGACTTCTAGTGCTAGCTCTAGGGCTTGTTTGTATTGTCCTCTGTGCATCATGATGATGGCAGTCATTAGATCGCAGTAAGCGATACGAGCCAAGTCTTCTTTTCCTTGGAAGTATGCTCTGATCTCCGGGATGAGCTTCTCTGCCTCATCGTGCTCGTTTAGCTCAATGTGACAAAAGATTCTCCCACTTGCCAAGATGTTGGCCAATAGGTGATTCCCAGCATCGGCATACATCCCTGATGCAGAGGTGAAGTAAGCAAGAGCTTCGGAATAACGTTCTAAGTTGTCATAGGCCACTGCCTTGCCCCAGGTGAGGTGAGCCTTTGAGGTAAGTTCATCCACATCAATAGTGAAGTCTGGGATAAGCGCTAAACCATAATCAGCCATCTCTATTGCTCTGAGGTAATCGTTCTGGTTGGTGATCAATTCACGAGTAATAGCCTCTACAAGCTCAACTCTTTCACGAAGCAGGTTCTCTTCACCTGCAATCTCTAATGCCGGCATCCAATACTTCAGTGGCTCTTTTGTGGTGGATTTCCATAATTCGCGATGACCTAAGTTGAATAGAATCTCAACTTTGCGTGCCATTGGAGTTGTTGCTAGATCGAATTCAGCCCAGAATTCGTCTTCTGAAGATGTGTAGTCAAAATTCATTTAATACTCCAAGGTTCTGACACTTCACTGTGCCTTTAGGGGGTTGGAAAATTTAGTTGGAAAGTTATTGTGAAACTAATTTTGTGTTTTAGATACAAACACGCCGTTCCCGATTATTTATATTTCGGAATCGCTTTTGTTTGTGGGGCGAGGAGCTGGTTTGGGGTTTCCAAAGGCGGCATAGAGAGCAATGAAGAAGTGGATACCGATAGCAAAGATCACAACACCAGCTAGAAATAGCAGGACTAGAAATCCAATGATGTCGAAAAAGTTTATGGTCTTACCCCTTCCATGGGCTAGATCTATTTGTGTAAAGCAGTTGGAACTAAGGTTTATTCCCGTTTATGCGGAAAGAATTAGATCTGCAATTGTTAGTTCTGGTGCTCTAACTACTTCGAACTCAACTCTGCCTAGCTCCTGAGATGTTAGGTGGTAACCCTTGCATCCTGAGCACTCATAAACACGCTTCTGGTTGAAGGTAGTCCAACCCTGGGTCTGCATGTCTTCTGCTGCTCTACTTCTGAAGAAACGTAGATCACGCTTTGCTTCCTTCATGTCGCGGTAACGCTCTTTGCCAGGTGTCTGGGTGCATCTTGAGTTGTGCTTGCTAGCTTGAGGCTTTTGGAACTTCTTTGCATTCTTGCTCATAAAAACTCCTGACTAGATCGGTATTTGCTCTGGGAATAAGATGCTAGTCCTGACCACTGACATCGCTAGTTATGAGAACCATTCCAGTTCTGGATTTATTCCCGAGAGCTTCTTGTTTCCACACAATAGGGTCACAAGGAGAACACCTTATTAGTTCCCAACAGGGCTTAGGCTCTTGAACTTGTCCACATCTTGATTTATCCTTTGTGTATTACATGTAATACAGGAGAGAATTATGGCCATGTTGACCCTTAGATTGAGTGATGAACTGAATGACCGCCTTGACTGGCTAGCCCAGCGCAGCGGTCTTACTAAGTCTCATTTCGTTAAGAAAATGATTGCCCAGTCGATAGAAGACATGGAAGATCAAGTGCTTGGTGAGTTAGCCATAAAGGAGCTCTTAGCTAGTAGCCCTGAGGATCAGCAATTAATCCCCTGGGAGCAAGTGAAAGCTGAATTACGTGAACAAGAATTGGGACATCCTTCTAACCCGAAAAGCGACAAAAGACCTAAGTCATCTAGATCCGGTACAAAGAGAACGAGTGGTAAAAAGAATTGATCAACTCGAGCATGCAGTAAATCCATTGGACATCGGCAAATGGCTCGATGGGAATCTAAAGGGATCGTTAAGCACAAGAGTCGGAAAGATTCGTGTCGTCTTCAAAGTTGTCCATGAACGTAAACAAATTGAAGTTCAACGTATCCAGTACCGGGGCAAAGACTACAAGCCATAACTCTTGAACTTATCCACATCTACATTTAGTCTTACATGTAAGACATGTAAGACAGGAGAAGATTATGGCTATGGTAACAATCAGGCTTTCAAGCGAACTCAAGGATCGAATAGACAAGCTCTCTACCCAAAGTGGTAGACCTAAGTCATATTTCATTCGCGAATTGATCGAACGCGGAATTGAAGAATTTGAAGAAGACCTTCGTGATCTTGAGGCTATTCGCGAGTACATCGCCGCAGGTGGACGCAACCAAAAGCGGTACTCGATGGATGAGGTTTTAGAAGATGCCGGACTCACACGAATGGACATTGGGATGGCTCCCAGCAGCAAGAAAGCAACTAGATCGACTACCAAAGTTAGCGAAGCAAAGAGTGTTAAGAAAGCTAGCCCAACTGCTCGAAAGCGACCAACCAGTTAGTCAGCTAAAGCAACTAAAAGGAGATTGGGCTCCGTTTTACAGTTTAAGAGTTCAGGAGTATCGAGTAATTATTGATGTCGAAGACGACACATTCACGCTTGTAATGATCAAATTTGGACATCGTAAGAACGTTTACGATGACTAACTACTCAGGAAGAACTACAAAGGTTTCTAGAGTTCTATCGGCAGCAAAAGCAATTCTCACACCAGTATCTCTAGCTTCAAATAGTGCATCTAGAGCTTGCTGAGTAATTCTCTCGCCAGGAGATAGAACTGGAACACCTGGTGGGTAAGGGCAGATCATCTCTGCTGATACTCGACCAACAGCCTTATCTGCTGTTACTACTTCTTGCTTAGAGAAGAATGCGTCTCTGGGGCTAACTACTACCTCAGGAACAATAGAGAACACTGCTGCTGTTGAAACAGATCTTGGTTCACCTCTGTGTTTGTTCACTGACTCAATGATTCTGTTAACTAGATCTTCAATAAGTTCAGGTGTGTCAGCAAAGGTGATCATCGGAATGATTAGGTCTCTGTTCGCCATCTCAACATCGATGTTGGCATTTAGTAGATCTTGCTCAACTAGGTTGCCATCAGCTCCTGTTTTAGGAAGCAAGATAACAAGTTTTAGAGGGTCAATGTATTCACCATCAATAACTTCAATGCCAGCAGCAACTAGTGTTGCTCTACCCTTTTCGGTTGCATCAATAATTGGGTCAATCAGGTCAAAGCCATGCTTTTCTAGAAGTGCACGAGAGGCATCGATAGAAGCCAGGATTCTTCCTGACATAGATGTTGTCTGGGTTGAATCGAATGCCTTGTTGAATCTATTTAGATCAACTAGTCCTTCTCTGACTAATACAAAGCTTGCTTGAGACCAAGCAGGAAGAGTCTTGTGTGCTGAGGTGACAACAATGTCTGCTCCTTCAGCTAGTGGATGCTCTGGGAGCTCTGGGTGGAAACCATAGTGAGCAGCCCAAGCAGCATCAACAACTAGTGGGACACCAAACTCGTGTGAGACCTTAGCAAGTCTTGGGATGTTAGACATTGTTCCAACATATGAAGGTTCGCCAATTAAAACTGCTTTGGCATCTGGATGTTCTTCTAGAGTTTCTCTCAACCTTGAAGATGGAAGATACTCAGGTAGTCCTGTTGCTGGGTTAATCTCTGGTCTTACCCAGACAGGGATTACTCCTGCATAAACCATGCCAACAAGAACTGATTTATGAAGTGTTCTAGAAACAATTACTTTGTCACCAGGACCAGCTACCGCCATAACAGCTGCGTGGTTAGAGCCAGAAGATCCATTAACTCCAAAACGGCATAGGTCTGCTCCCCATAAATCAGCAGCTAGTTTCTCTGCTTCAAGGATTAGGGATGGAGAGATTCGATATGGGTGATTGCCGGGCAGAACCGGAATGTCACCATCAACGATGGGACCGGTTAGATTGGTGCGGCCTTTATGACCTGGGATTTGAAAGGGAGATCTGTCTGTCTCCATGTCGCGTATCCACGCGTCTAGTAGCGGAGCTGTTGCTCTTAGCCCCATTGGATCTTTTGTATCTAGCAGAGTTGCTGCACCAAACGGTTCTGTTGGCAATATCCCAACCTTTCAATCTACATTCGCATTTCTACGAACTGCTAACAAGATGATGAAGGACCAGGATTTCTCCTGGTCCTTCAGCCTAACTTTCTTTAGTGAACGCTAGGTAAAACTTTTTAGAACTCTACTTTGGTAACGCTGGTGTCTAGTGGGATACCAGGACCAAAGGTTGTTGCTAGAGATGCCTTCAATAGGTACTTACCCTTTGAAGATGAAGGCTTTAGTCTCAAGATTTCATCTAGAGCAACTGCTAGGTTCTCGCCAAGCTGTTCCTTAGTGAAAGAGATCTTTCCAATGATGAAGTGAAGGTTTGACTGCTTGTCAATGCGGAACTCAATCTTTCCACCCTTGATGTCAGTAACAGCCTTTGCTACATCCGGAGTAACAGTTCCAGTCTTAGGGTTTGGCATTAGGTTACGAGGACCTAGAACCTTACCTAGACGACCGACCTTACCCATAAGTTCAGGTGTTGATACTGCTGAGTCGAAGTCTGTCCAACCAGCTGCTACCTTCTCGATTAGCTCGTCGCCACCGACTTCGTCAGCACCTGCTTCACGAGCTGCATCCGCAGCTGCACCGGTTGCGAATACGATAACGCGTGCTGTCTTACCAGTACCGTGTGGCAAACCTACGGTTCCACGGATCATCTGGTCAGCTTTACGAGGGTCAACACCAAGCTTCACTGCAACTTCAA
>JBIILH010000066.1:0-5485 GCA_044232765.1 Rhodoluna sp.
AGAGCACCGATAATTACAGCACCCCAACCAACCATCAATACGTATAGCTGATCTGCTCGGTATGAAACAAAGCCGAAGTTGTAGTTACCTTCTGGAATAGGGTTTAGTGCCCAGAACTCAGCACCAAATTGGCTTAGTCCGTTAGAACCACCAGTGACCTTAGAGAAACCAATAGTTGTCATGAAGTATCTGAATACTTCAGCTGTAGCAATCGTCACAATAGCTAAATAGTCAGCACGAAGTCTCAGGGTTGGGATACCTAGAATCAAAGCAAAGATGATTGAGCATAGAAGACCCATAAGAACTGCCAAGAACAGAGGCAGCTTCAAAGTGTCAATGCTGATAACCATTCCGTAAGCTCCAACAGCTGCGAAAGCAGCCTGCCCGAAGTTCAGAAGACCTGTGAAGCCGAAGTGCACTGCCAACCCCAAAGCACAAAGCACGAAAGTGATTGTGGTTGGACTCAGCATCTCGCCTAGTGCGAGTTTAAGTATGTTAAGAATGTCCATTTACCTATCCGATTCTCTGCTTTTTGCCCAGAACACCCTGTGGGCGAACCAGCAAGACAACGATGAGGATGATTAGAGCTGCTGCGTACTTGAGGTCGATCGGAATAATCAGGGCTGATAGCTCGACAACAAAACCGATGATCATTGCACCCACGGTTGCTCCAAGTGCCTTACCAAGACCACCTAGGGTAACGGCTGCAAACAAGAGAAGAAGAATTTGTGCACCTAGGAGGTAGTTGGCTTGGAACTGAAGACCATAGAGAATACCGGCAAGACCGGTAAGGGCTCCAGCCATTACCCATACGATCCTGATGATGCGCTCCACGTTGATACCGGTGGCTGCTGCAAGAGATGCGTTATCTGAAACTGCACGAGCAGCTTTACCGATTCTGGTTCTTGTTAGGAACCAGGCAACAAAGGCAAGAGCTACAACGCTTAGTCCCATTGACACCAGCGATGAGCTTGTGGTGTTGATTGGGCCGAGAACAACCAATTCGTATTCGCTAGACAGAACCTTGGTATCACCTTGGAAGAAGAGTATGTAGAGCTGGCGAAGCATTATGGATAGACCGATTGAAACAATCATGATCTGGTTTAGCCCCAGTCTTCGCTTTCGAAGAGGTTTCCATAAAGCAGAGTCTTGTAGCCAACCGAAACCAGCACTCAACACAATTGTGATGGCAGCTGCAACTAGAAGAGGCAACTTCAGTTCAACATGGAATAGCCAGGTGAACAAAGCACCAAAGGTAACCATCTCACCGTGAGCGAAGTTATTTAGACCTGTGGTTCCGAAGATCAATGAAATACCGATAGCAGCAACTGCTAGAAGAAGACCAAGGTTTAGACCAGCAAAGAGTCGAATGATGATCTGATCACCAATAGGTTGAATCACTCTGGTGTCTTTACCTAGAGGAAAGAGAACAGCAGCGGTGTTTGTGACAGTTAGGTTGGCTTCACGGATGTTGGCTTCTGGGTCTCGAAGACCAACTCCTTTAGGCAAGGATTCAAGCAGAATCTCTACTTGGTAGATGCCTTTCTTTTGAACTTCAAGAAGCCATTTACCTTCAGAGTTTGATGTTGCAATCTCATCTATGCCATTACCGGTGATTCGGAACTCAACGCCTTCAACCGGCTTCTTTTCGTTCTTTACAGTTCCTGTGATGATCAGTGCTGAGCCATCAGTTTGGGCAGCTGAAGCCTGAGAAAGGATTGGGGCACCAAAGATTGAGATGAGTATGGTTAACGCGGCTAAGAGACGACCGAACCGACCCATAAAAGCTCTGAGGGCGATGTCCAAACCAACCTCCATTTTTATCAGCGCATGTCGCGCTTCTTTTCACTATCCCTTGAGATTACCCGAAAAATCCGCATTAGATTGGCCTGTAATAAGAAAGAGACAGAGCTACACCCTCTATTCGGAGGGAAAACCTTGTCATCTAAGCCCTAAACACAACGCATCTGCCAAATACCATTGGTCTAGTGAGCATCCAGAAGATTACCTACCCGCAAGACCTGCCGGTTAGTGCTCGCCGTAGCGAGATTCTGGAGGCTATTAAGAACAACCAGGTGGTTGTTATTGCTGGAGCAACAGGTTCGGGTAAGACAACCCAGATTCCTAAGATGTGTCTTGAGTTGGGAAGAAACAGCATTGCTCATACTCAGCCAAGAAGAATTGCCGCCAGGGCTGTAGCGGAGCGCATAGCTGAAGAACTAAAGGTAGATCTTGGAGATCTAGTTGGCTACCAAGTTCGTTTCACTGACAAAGCAGGACCTAAGACCAAGGTCAAGGTAATGACCGATGGAATCTTGCTAAATGCCATGCAAAGAAACAGGAAACTTGAGCAATACGACACCATCATCATTGATGAGGCTCACGAAAGAAGCCTGAACATCGACTTCCTGCTTGGCTACATAAAACAACTGCTTCCTAAAAGACCAGATCTCAAAGTCATCATCACCTCAGCAACTATTGACCCTGAGTCATTCAGTAAGCACTTCAATGATGCTCCCATCATTGAAGTCTCTGGAAGAACATTTCCAATTGAAGTCAGGTATCGTCCTATCAATCAAGATGAGGAAGACAATCCTGATCCTGATGCCAGCACAACTGCTCGAGATTACATTGATGGCATCTTGAGTGCTCTAGATGAACTAGCTACAGAACCTAAAGGTGATGTTCTTGTGTTCCTGTCTGGTGAATCAGAAATCAAGGATGCTCAGGAAGCTATTCAAGGAAGAATCACTTCTGGTGCTCTAGGTAAAGGAACTGAAGTGCTTCCTTTATATGGAAGGTTGTCATCAGCTGAACAACACCGAGTATTTGAAACTAGCAAGCTTGCTGGTTTACAAAGAAGAATTATTCTGGCAACTAACGTAGCTGAAACGTCTCTTACTATTCCAAACATCAAATATGTAATTGATGCTGGAACTGCTCGTATCTCTAGATACTCACCGGCAGCTAAAGTTCAACGTCTACCTATTGAAGCTATCTCTAAGGCAAGTGCTAACCAGAGAGCAGGACGTGCAGGTAGAACTAGCCCAGGTGTTGTTATCCGCCTGTATTCAGAAGATGAGTATGAAGCCAAATCAGAGTTCACTGATCCGGAGATCCTAAGAACCAACCTCGCTTCTGTAATCCTTCAAGCAGCCCAACTAGATCTTGGTGAGATAACTAAGTTCCCTTTCCTTCAAGCACCTGAGCAAAGGGGAGTCAAAGACGGCCTTGCTCTACTAGGAGAACTTGGTTGTCTGAAGGACCCAAAGAGCAAGGTAGTTGAGCTGACTGCTGTTGGTAAGGACTTGGCTAGATTGCCTATCGAACCTCGCTTTGGTCGCATGCTGTTGGAATCGAAGAAGCACGACCTAGTTCGTGAAGTGATGATTATTGTTGCTGGTCTTACTATTCAAGACCCTAGAGAGCGACCAGTAATCAAGAGGCCTCAAGCCGATCAAGCTCATGCCAGGTTCACTGATGCGACAAGCGACTTCCTAACACTTCTGAATCTATGGAACTACATAGAGCAGAAACAAAAGTCTCTATCTTCATCCGCATTCAGAAGACTCTGCAAAGCAGAGTTCCTGAACTATCTAAGAGTTAGAGAATGGCAAGACTTAGTTAGACAGATTACTTCTATTGCTAAACCTCTCGGTTTGATTCCAGGCAAGGCTAAATCAGATCCTGATGGCATTCATAAAAGCTTGCTTTCTGGTTTGTTATCTCAGATTGGTTTGAAACAACTAAGCGATAAGAAAGCAGGGGACATAGTAAAGAAGAGTGACAAACCAATCAAGACCAGCAATGAATATCTTGGCTCTAATGGCAAGAAGTTTGTTATCTTCCCAGGTTCTGCTTTGGCTAAGAAGCCACCTGTTGCTGTGATGAGTGCCGAACTAGTTGAAACCAGCAGAGTCTTTGCTCGCATGAATGCTGCTATCAATCCTGAGTGGGCTGAGAATCTGGCTGGAGATCTAGTAAAGCGAAGCTTTAGTGAACCTCACTGGGAGAAATCGCAAGGATCAGTAGTCGCTTACGAGCGAGTAATGCTCTTTGGAGTTCCTATCGTCGTCTCTAGAAGAATGCAGTACTCAAGGCTAGATATGAAACTCTGTAGAGAACTGTTTATTAGACATGCTCTAGTTCAAGGTGAGTGGGACTCTAATCAAGCCTTCGATAGAGAAAACAAAGAGTTACTAAAGCGTCTAGAAGAACTTGCTGAGAATTCTAAGAAGCCTCTCTATGCCCCTGATGATGAAGATGTCTTCCGCTTCTACCAAACAAGAATTCCTCAAGAGGTTGTTTCAACCAGAAGCTTTGAAGGTTGGTGGAAAAAGGCTCAAAGAGAGAACCCTACTCTTCTCACCATGACCAGAGAAGACCTACTCCCTCAGGAAACCACTGAACGTATTGAGATTCCTAGCACTTGGACCTTCGGAGATAACACCTACAAGCTTGAATACAAGTACCAGCCAGGTGAGCTTGAAGATGGCCTAACTGTAGTTATTCCTATTGAGGATCTGCCAACAGTTTCTAGAGATGCTTTTGACTGGCTAGTTCCCCAGCTAAGGAAAGACCTAATCTCAGAACTGATTAGAACTCTTCCTAAGAACATTAGAAAGTATGTAGTTCCAGCAGCCGACTGGGCTAACAAAGCACTAGCAACCCTTCCAGAAAACCCAACAGAAGCACTTCTTGATACCTTGGCCAAGACACTAAGAACTCTCAGCGGAAACCACATGACTGGTGCTGATTTCAAGCTAGAAGAATTACCTATCTCCCTCCGCATCACCTACAAACTCATTGCTGAAAACAAAGAGGTTAAAGGCGTGAGCCTTGACCTTGATGAGCTAAAGCAAAAGTTTTATCCAGCTTTTGTGAAGCACAAGCCGGGTATGGCTAAAGTTCTAACCCCTAACGTTGATGCCTTGAAGTTGAAGCAGAAGTTTGTTTCAGAGGTACTCTCTCTACTCAAAGCTCCTGTTGCTCAGGTAACTGAAGATTTAACTAAAGAGGAGAAGCTAGCAATTGTTTCGGTTGGCTATAGGAACATCGCTGCTTTTGTTGATGATGTGATTCTTGCTCTCATCCAAGGCGAGATAGAGAATCAAACAATTGCGAATCTAAGCGCTGAAGACATCAGCTCTAAGGTTTCAACTCAGGTCATAGAAGAGTGCAGGAGATGCATGAACCTAATCTCTGAGATTGCTGTTATTTCTAGAGATGCAAGCAAAGCCATATCTAGCATCCAAGAAATCACTTTGTTGTTTGTGTTAGCCAACCAAAAGAAGCATCTTGCTCAGCTAATGACAAACAAACTAATCAGCACAACAACTCTTCAGAGATTTGATCGTCTACCTATCTATCTCCAAGCAAACAAGTTGAGAACTGCCAAGTTGTTAGAAGATGTTGAAAGAGATAGACGACTAGAGATTGAACTCAATCAAGCAATACTTCTGTTTGAGAATGCAGGTGGTGCAAT
>JBIILH010000067.1:0-5462 GCA_044232765.1 Rhodoluna sp.
CGTCTTCAAAATCGTGAACAGAATAAGCAACGTCATCGCTAAAGTCCATAATCTGCGCCTCAAAGCACTTAACTCGTTCTTTAGCTCCAAGTCTTAGCCATTCAAACACTGGAACATCGTCTTCGTAGACACCGAACTTGATTGATCTGTCTGCTCCTGTATCTTGAACAGCAAACTCTCTAGTCCATGGATACTTACAGCTAGCGTCAAGGCTTGCTCTGGTTAGATTCAAACCAAATGCAACACCGTCTTTGCTATATACCTTTTGTTCAATGCGAGTGAGCAACCTAAGTGTCTGAGCATTACCTTCAAAACCACCAAAGTCCTTAGCCCATTCATTCAAGCCCTTTTCGCCATTGTGTCCAAAAGGTGGATGACCTAAATCATGAGCGAGACAAGCTGTGTCAACGATGTCTGGATCAATTCCAAACTCAACTGCCATCTCTCGACCAACTTGAGCAACTTCAAGTGAGTGAGTTAGACGTGTTCTAGCGAAATCATTCGACCCAGGCTGAAGAACTTGAGTCTTCGCTCCAAGTCTTCTAAGTGCAGATGAGTGAGTGACTCTTGCTCTATCTCTAGCGAACTCTGTTCTAGCACTGCGTCCAGAACCTTCTTCGGTAAGGAATCTTTCCTTATCGATTTCGGTGTATTTCTCTGTACTCATCCGCCTGATACTCCAAGTTCTGCCTCTAGCAGTACCTTACGCTGGTCTCCGACCAGTTCTCGGGAATCTAGCCAATTCTCTGGCAAAGCGCATGTCTTTGCCCCGCCTAGACGGCCTCTAGGACCTTCAGCTAACTCACCTGGGTATGGAGCAGCCCAGTCGATGGTTCCTAGGATGTCATCCATCTGCTGCAGGGATTCAACCTGAGCCAAAGCCGCTCTGAATTCTCCACCAACCGGATAACCCTTGAAATACCAAGCAACGTGCTTTCTGATGTCTCTGCAAGCACGCTCCTCAGACTCGAAGAACTCAACTAGTAGAACAGCATGCTTCTTGAAGGCTTCTGCTACCTGACCAAGAGTTGGTTGAACAGGATCAACTGCTGCATCTGAGTGTGGGTTTCTCGCATACTCTTCAAATGCTGCTTGAAGATCTGCAAATAGCCATGGTCTACCAAGACATCCTCTACCTACTACAACTCCATTGCAACCAGTTTCACGCATCATTCGAATAGCATCACCTGCTGACCAGATGTCTCCATTGCCTAAAACCTGCACATCTCGAAGTTGATCTTTAAGTTCGTAGATAGCATCCCAGTCAGCAGTACCTGAGTAGTACTCAGATGCTGTTCTGGCATGGAGCGCTACTGCTGCTACCCCGGCATCTCTAGCAGCTTTACCTGCATCTAGGAAAGTCAGATGCTCAGCGTCAATACCTTTACGCATCTTCACTGTGACAGGAATATCTCCAGCCGCCTTTACAGCACTATTCACAATCGCGCTAAATAGGTCCTGCTTATAAGGAAGTGCTGCTCCTCCACCCTTACGAGTGACTTTAGGAACAGGACAACCAAAGTTCAGGTCGATATGATCTGCTCTATTTTCAGAAACCAACATTGTTACAGCTTCAGAGATTGTCTTAGGGTCAACACCGTATAACTGAACGCTTCTGATGTCTTCACTCTCGTGATGACCGATGAGTCTCATTGACTCTTCGGTTCTCTCAACTAGTGCACGAGAAGTAACCATTTCAGAGACATATAATCCGCCACCGTATTCACGACAAAGTCTTCTGAATGCAGTGTTTGTGATTCCAGCCATTGGAGCTAATACAACAGGCGTGGCGATAGTGATATCGCCGTATTGAAGTGACTGACCTGTTGTATTCACTTTATGAATTAGATAAGTTTCTCAGCTAGGTAGCCACGTAGCTTGTCTAGCGATACACGCTCTTGAGCCATAGTGTCGCGCTCACGAACAGTTACAGCTTGATCTTCTAGCGAATCAAAGTCCACAGTTACACAGAACGGAGTCCCGATCTCGTCTTGACGACGATATCTTCTACCAATAGCTCCAGAGTCATCAAAATCAATGTTCCAGTAGCCGCGAAGCTCTTGAGCCAGGTTCTTTGCAACTGGAGAAAGATCTTCGTTTCTTGAAAGTGGAAGAACGGCAACCTTCACAGGAGCTAGTCGATAGTCCAAACGAAGAACAGTTCTAACATCAACCCCACCCTTAGTGTTAGGAGCTTCATCTTCTGCATAAGCATCAACTAGGAATGCCATTAGCGATCTGGTTAGACCAGCAGCTGGTTCAATAACGTAAGGAGTCCATCGCTCGCCAAGACCTTGATCGAAGTAAGAAAGATCAATACCTGATTCACGTGAGTGAGTAGTTAGGTCAAAGTCACCACGGTTAGCAATACCTTCTAGTTCACCAAACTCGGATCCTTGGAAACCGAACTTGTATTCGATGTCAACGGTTCTCTTTGAGTAGTGTGAAAGTTTTTCCTTCGGGTGTTCAAACAAACGTAGGTTGTCTTTGTTGATACCTAGATCGATGTACCAGTTCAGTCTCTGCTCAATCCAGTAATCGTGCCACTGTTCATCAGTGCCTGGTTCAACGAAGAATTCCATTTCCATCTGCTCGAATTCACGAGTTCTGAAAATAAAGTTTCCAGGAGTGATTTCGTTACGGAATGACTTACCAATTTGACCGATACCAAATGGGGGCTTCATTCTCGATGCACCTAAAACGTTGTTGAAGTTCACGAAGATTCCCTGAGCTGTTTCAGGTCTTAGGTAGTGAAGACCTGATTCATCCTCTACTGGTCCTAGGTGAGTCTTTAGCAGACCGTTGAATAGACGAGGTTCAGTCCAGATGTCCTTAGATCCACAGTTAGGGCAAGGAATCTCGGACATAGATGAAGGAGCTCTGCCCTTCTTCTCTTCGAAAGCTTCTTCAAGGTGATCTGCTCTAAATCTCTTGTGACAAGATGTGCACTCAATTAGCGGGTCAGTGAATTCCTTTACGTGACCTGATGCTTCCCAGACCTTACGAGGAAGAATAACTGAGCTATCAAGACCAACAATGTCTTCACGAGAGTTGACGATTGCACGCCACCACTGACGTTTGATGTTTTCTTTGAGTTCTACTCCAAGTGGTCCGTAATCCCACGCTGAGCGTGTACCACCGTAGATTTCACCTGCAGGAAAGACGAAACCACGTCTTTTGGCTAGTGAGATAACTGAATCGAGGCGAGATGGGGCTGCCATTATTGCTCCCTTGGTAAGGCACCGTTGGCTGCGGTGCTTGAAGTCATAAGTTTACTTGCCCTTTGCCTTCTTCGGCTTATCTACTGCCCCACCAAATCTTCTATTCCTCTTGGAATACTGCTCAATAGCAGCCCACAGGTCTTTTCTAGAGAAATCAGGCCATAGGACATCTAGGAAGACAAACTCCGCATAAGCAGACTGCCAGAGCAGAAAGTTGCTAATCCTGGTCTCACCGCTAGATCTAATGAAAAGGTCAACATCAGGAAGGTCTTTGGTCAGAAGGTACTTCTGCATCTTCTTCTCGGTTAGAGCACCGCCTAGCTTTCCAGACTTTGAATCTTCAACTATCTGGTTGATGGCATCAACAATCTCAATACGACTGCCATAGTTCACACACATGGTGAAAGTAAGGCCCTTGTTTTTGGCTGTCTGCTTCTCAGCAACAAGAAGCTCATCAATGACTGTTGGCCAAAGCTTAGGTCTTCTACCTGCCCACTTGATTCTTACGTTCCAACCATCAAGTTCATCTCTTCTTCTGCGAAGGACTTCCCTGTTGTAGTTCATTAGGAACTTGACTTCATCTGGAGATCTCTTCCAATTCTCAGTTGAGAAAGCAAAGACAGTTAGGTACTTGACTCCTGCCTGAATAGCACCTTCAATAACATCCATGAGAGCTGCTTCACCTGCACGATGTCCTTCAACCCTGGTTAGCCCTCTGGCATTTGCCCAACGACCGTTGCCGTCCATCACGATAGCTACGTGTTCAGGAACTGCTCCAGTGAACTTGGGCAACTTCATGTTCTCTCCAAATGATTAAAGGATTTCAATCCGCGATCGATATGCCATTGACTATAAGCACTTACGATAGCGGAAGCTGAAACCTTAGTTTGTTCATCTGAGGCGTCAACTAACTCCCACTCTCCTGCTAGAAGAGCTCCAAGATGAGTTGAAACCTCATAGCTAATTAAAGCAGCAGTTGGAGGCATACAAGCAGCACAAACAACACCGCCTGTTTGAATGACGAAACCAGTGTGAGGTCCTTCAGCATTACAACCTGTGCAGTTAGCGAAGTTGGCTGCCCAACCAGCAACTGCTAGAGCTCTGAGTAGGTAGCTGTCAAGAATTTGCGCTGGAGCATGCTCTTTGTTTGCAAGAGAACGCAGTGCTCCGATAAGGAGAAGATACTGCTGAGTTGCTCTCTCTTCGCCAGTCAAACGCATTGCAGTTTCTGCCATCACGTTGGCAACTGTGAAAGATGAGTAGTCATCAGAGATCATGCTGCCGTAGGCACCGATAGTTTCAGCCTGGGTAACAGTATCTAGATTCTTACCCTCGTAGAACTGAATGTCTGCAACCATGAAAGGTTCAAGGCGAGCACCAATCTTTGAGGCAGTTCTTCTAACACCTTTTGCTACTGCTCTTACCTGACCGTGATACCTGGTTAGAAGAGTAACAATGCGATCTGCTTCACCCAGTTTGTGGGTTCTAAGCACGATTGCTTCATCTCGATAGGTAGGCACTATCCAAGTATTACCGCAGAGCTCGGTTTACAGCTGAAATGACAGCCTTGAGTGAGGCATTAGATATGTCTCCATCGATACCAACACCCCAGAGAGTCTGGTTCTTTACCTTTAGCTCAATGTATGCAGCCGCCTGTGCATCACTAGAAGCACCAAGGGTGTGCTCGGTGTAGTCAAGCAACTGAGCCTGAACTCCGCGTTGTTCTAGGACGGAAAGGAAGGCTGAGATAGGACCATTTCCAGTACCTGAGAGTTCAATCTCCTCGGCACCATCACGTAGGACAGCAGTTAGGTTGACTACCCCATCCATGTCGCTAGTGGTTGAGAGCTTCTTGAGTTCAAACCTTCCCCACTTATCACTAGCAACAGCTGCTGGAAGATATTCGTCTTGGAAGATCGCCCAAAGAGCAGCAGAAGTTACTTCGCCACCCTCAGAGTCCGTCTTGTTCTGAACAACTCTTGAGAACTCAATCTGAAGTCTTCTGGGAAGGTCTAGGTTGTGATCGCTCTTTAGAAGGTAAGCCACTCCACCCTTACCAGATTGAGAATTGACACGAATAACTGCTTCGTAGTTTCTGCCAACATCTTTAGGGTCGATAGGAAGATATGGAACGGCCCACTCAAGTGACTCTTGGTCAACACCTTGAGCAAGAGCATCGGCTTCCATTGCCTCAAAGCCCTTCTTGATGGCATCCTGGTGTGAGCCCGAGAAAGCTGTGTA
>JBIILH010000133.1:0-5395 GCA_044232765.1 Rhodoluna sp.
AGTGGCCAATTGGGACTCCCGAAATAGGGAAATTCTCCGCTGCTCTCGCTGTGTGCACCCCCCAATATGCATTCGAAGGTACCTCGTAATCACCGAGCAGGTCATGTTCTAGCCTCATTGCTGACATAGTTTTAGTCTGCCACTAAATCGTTAGTTTCCTAACCAAACACGAAGGGCTCAGACCAAATGGTCTGAGCCCTGGGTGTTTATTGCGTTTTAGGAAAGAATGTCTGCACTCATCTTTGAGCCGTCTTTCTTGTTGATTGCACCCCAGATGAAACCGCCGACAAGAGCTGCAAACGGTAGCAAGACCAGAGTCCAACCAAGAGTGGTCATAGACCATGCATTGGCAGATTCCTCAGGTGATGGAGCTAAACCTGAAAGCAGGTTGAAGCGTGACATCAAGAGGTATAGTCCAACACCGAGAGCCAGGGCTGAAAGTGCTGGAGCAACAATTGCCTTGAACCAGTGTGCGCCTGGGTTCATCATGAAGTAACGAATCACAGCGATGCTTACCAAGATCTCTACGACCATGACTGCAATAGCTGTAATTGCGCTCATCCAGAAGAATAGGTTCAATACTGGATCTAGGTTTTGAACTGCGAACAAAAGGATTACCAAAGCCGCAATTACTGAAGTAACAATTACTCCACCAACTGGTGCACCAGATGCATTTGTTCTACCAAAAGCTGACGGAAGAACACCGGCACGACCAAGAGCAAACACGTAACGTGCGTTTGCGTTCTGGAAGGCAAGTAGACCTGCGAACAATGATGAAACAACTAGCCACTCCATGACTGTTACTAGCCATGGACCAACATTCTCACCGACCAAGAAGAACAGGACTGCTGCAGGGTTTGCTCCACCTTCAGAAATCTCTCCAACTTTGTCGACAACAGTTGCTGAACCTAGGCCTGTGACCATAGCGAATGAAACCAAAGCGAAAACGGCAGTGATGATACCGATTGCCCAGTAGGTTGCCCTAGGAACAGTTCGCTTTGGGTTGACTGATTCTTCACCATAGATTGCAGTAGCTTCGAAGCCGATGTACGAGGCAAGTGCGAATGCAATTGCGATACCAGCGCCACCTGCGAAACCACCAACGAAAATGTTCTCAGGTGAGAATGAAGCTGCAAAGTTCATTTCGCCTGCATGGTTTACCAATATTGCAACACCAGCAATTAGAAGTGAAACAACTTCAAGACCCATTAGTGCGCCAAGAACCTTAGCTCCAACATCAACGCTAAGAAGTGACAGAGCGGTAACAACTACCCAAGCGATAGCGGCCCAAACAAACCAAGGCATATCAATACCTAGCAGGGCTTTTCCTTGACCAGCCATGATGCCGCCGAAGAAACCATAAATTGCTAATTGGATAGTTGTGTATGCAACTATCGAGACAAAGGCAGATCCGGTTCCCGCATTTCTGCCAAGCCCCCGACCTACATATGCAAAGAATGCTCCTGCGTTAGTGACTTTGCTCGTCATAGCTGTGAAACCAACGCTGAACAATATGAGAACTAATCCAACAAGTAGATAAGCTCCAGGAGCTGCTGCTCCGTTACCAGCAAGAATTGCTACCGGTACAGCCCCAGTCATACCTACCAGTGGTGCAGATGCTGCAACTACGAAAAATACGATCCCCAGGATTCCCAGTCGGTTTTTCCTCAGGGAATTATCTTGTTTGTCTACTGACATTACTTACTCCTAGTCGAGATTGGAAATCGTTCGGGTATGAACGACCTGCATCTAGATTGGTGCAAAATTCACAGGAAAATTGCATTTTCTGTATTCCGTTACCTGATGGTTGTTTAATCGTTATCTCTATCGTTATAAAGAGTCATTCGGACACGAATGGTTCGCTAATCTAGTCTTTATGAGCGAATTACATGGATTTATGGCCCCAAAAACCCCAACCGGCAAATCGGCAATCATCCCGAATATGCCTTGGTTTTATTCAGGCACTTTGCTGACTGTTGAGTATCTAACAGATGAAGCCAACGTCAGAGCAATACTTCCCCCAGAGCTAGATCTAGCCGATGAGCACCCTGGTGCAGTTGCCCTGATCTGGGCTGACTGGCAGTCCTGCTCAACTGGTGGCGAAGAACTTCTTGATCCAGTTCGCTCACAATACCTAGAAGCCTTTGTTGTGGTCAGATGTAAATACCAGGGGAAGACATACTCACGTTGTGTTGCTATCTGGGTTACCAAAGACTTCGCTATAGCACGCGGTTGGTTCCAGGGTTACCCGAAGAAGCTTGGCAATGTTGCAGTTACCCGAATCTTCAATCACGGTAAGGCAACTCCAAAACTAGAAGCTGGAGCAAAACTAGGCGCATCACTTGCAGCCTATGATCACAGACTTGCCTCAGCTGTTGTAACACTTCGAAAGCCTGCTGATTCAAATGGTTTTGTTAACGGACATCCAATGATTCACTCAAGATGGATGCCATCGATTACTCCAGGTCTTGGTAACTCGATGGATCAACTAATCACCATGGGTGGCGTTGATGCTGATCTAGGTACGCCTTGGGTAGGAGATGCTGAACTTACTCTCTCTGATTCCCAATGGGACGAACTAGCTTCAATTCTTCCTGTTAAAGAAATACTTGGAGGTTACTTTCGCGAAGTTGGAGTTACCTTCAACGGTGGAACTCTGCTAACAGATAATTCAAATCCTTCGATTTAATAGTCCTCGAAGTATTCCTGAATCTCCCAGTCAGTCACATCTCTAGTTGATGGGTCAGAAACAGCTGCCTCGTATCTTTCAATCTCATCGCGCTTCATCACCAAGAAGATGCCAATAAGACCAGTTGACATGTGCTCACGCATACGATCATTGGCTTCAAGAGCATCGAGTGCCTGAGTAAATGTTGCAGGAAGAGTAGGCGCATCTTCGTTGTCATAAGCCATGCCTTCAGCAGGCGCTGGTACATCTAGCTTCCTGACAATTCCATCTAGAGCAGCGGCCAAGATACCTGCAATAACCAAGTAAGGGTTAGCAGCTCCATCACCAACACGAACCTCAAGTCGAGTTCCAGATCCACGTTCTGGTGGAATGCGAACCATGGTACTTCTGTTGTCATAACCCCAGTTGGCTCTATAAGGAGCAAGAGTGTCTGGTCCTAATCTCTTGAAAGCATTTACGGTTGGGTTAGTGAATGCAGTTAGCGCATTCGCATTCTCACATAGACCTGCGATCATCTGCTTGGCAACTTCGCTTAGTTCTGTTCCTTCATGCATCAGGTTTTTACCTTGCTTGTCGGTAACTGAGAAGTGCAGGTGGAAACCAGATCCTCCCTCATCGCTCCAAGGCTTTCCTAGGAATGTTGCATGCTGGCCTTCGCGATGAACGATGTCTTTGATTGAAGTCTTGAATAGGAAAGTTCTGTCAGCTGCATCCATAGCCTCTGAGTGCCAAAGGTTAATTTCATACTGTCCAGGAGAGAACTCGTGATTGCCTGCGAAAACTCCAATGTTGAGTTGGTCAAGCATTCGCATTAGATGCAAGAATGTTCCGTTTGGATCAACCAGCGCACCAGTTGTGTAAACACGTCCGGTTCGCTCAAGTGATCTCTTGAACCCGCCACCTTCAACTCGGTCTGCGATATAGAACTCAAGCTCTGGCCCAACAACAGGAACCAAACCTAATTTTTCATATTGAGCAATAACTTTTCTAAGCACTGTTCTTGGTGAGAACATGTTTGGGCTCATGTCTGGGTTGAGAGCATCAGCAACAGCGTATGCTACCCCTGGTTCCCAAGGCATGGCGTGAATGGTCTCAGGGTCAAGCTGAGTAATTAAGTCTTGCAGTCCATCGCCTGCAATTCCTTCGGCATCAAGCACCCCACCTTGAGTGTTGGTAACCCATACACCTTGACAGAACGCTGGGCCGTGCCCAGCAGCCTTCTCTAACTGACTAACAAGTAAATCCTTGGAGCGAGTAATGCCTAGAACATCTGAGTAGATAATTCTCAGTACGTCTATGCCTTGCTCCTGAAGCTTCTCTCTTAGAGCGGTGAGGTTGGTGCTCATTGCAACTCCTTTGTTACATTTCATTAGGGTTCAAACGATATTTGAATGTTACTTGCTAGTAGCGTAGTAAATAGTCATCTAAACTGAAAAGTTATGAAGGAATTTATGAAAGCTTTGTTTATTCAACATGACCACGTCAGCCCAACCGGTTGGGTGGGTGAGGCCCTCGCTCGCCATGGCTTTGAAATGACTGAGGTTCTTGTAGTCCCAGAAAGCTCCTTTGAGAATCCAAATGTTTCCTTCGAATTCCCAGACTTCAATGATTTTGACCTGCTCATCCCCCTAGGCGCTCCTTGGGGTGCTTGGGATGATGCCTGCATTGGTAATTGGCTGCAACCAGAACTTGACTGGATCAAAAGAGCCTTAGAAGCTGAAAAACCTGTCCTAGGTATCTGCTTTGGCGGTCAGCTCATGGCACGCGCTCTGGGAGGCTCAGTAGCACCTGGTTCTAAGGGCGAAATTGGCTGGACCAACATCTGGTCCGATAGAAAAGATCTAGTCAGTAACGGACCATGGTTCCAATTCCACTATGACTGCTGGCAAGTGCCTCCTGGAGCAGAAGAGATCGCCCGTAACCCAATTGCCTCGCAAGCGTTTATCTACGGCCGATCACTCGCTGTTCAATTTCACCCTGAACTAAATGCAGCTGCGCTCAAGGGCTGGCTGGATTGGGGTGGTGCAAAGAATGTTAGTCAAGATGGTCAAGACCCACAGATCTTGATGGCACAAACTGTGGCTGAAGATGAGGCATCCAAGCAAAGAACCTTTGCTCTAGTTGATGCCTTCCTAAAAGATATCGCGAAACTTATCTAAGAGTTACCTTCACCGGGAATCTCTTTATTCCATTTACAAAGTTTGAACGTAGGTGATCTATGTCGCCAACTCTTTCAACCTTGTCAACACGAGATAAGAGATCTTCAAACATGATGCGAACCTCTAGGCGAGCTAGCGAGTTTCCCAAACACATGTGAGGTCCACCACGACCAAAAGCCATATGCTCATTAGGGTTCCTCTTCACATCCATTTTGTAAGGGTCAGTGAAGATGGTTGAGTCCCTGTTACCTGAAGCAAACCAAGGAACAACCTTTTGGCCCTTCTTTATTTCAGTACCCTGGAACTCAACATCTTTAGTAGCTGTTCTTCTAAAGTGATAAACAGGAGACGCTAATCTAATGAATTCTTCAACAGCCCAAGGAATAAGCTCTGGCTCTGCTTGAAGCAACGCCATCTGCTCAGGATTATCAATTAGGTAGTTCATAGTGTGTGAGATGGTGTGACGGGTGGTCTCGTTACCAGCTACAACTAGAAGCAAGAAGTAAGTGTTGAAGTCTCGTTCTGACAAAGGAATGCCGTCTGACGG
>JBIILH010000014.1:0-16224 GCA_044232765.1 Rhodoluna sp.
GACAAGAATGCACCTGGCCTTGAGCATGCTGAACTATACGAAGTAGACACCTTTGTTGTTAGTCCTGAAAGATTTGCTACCAAAGAACGTTGGGCTGAAACTCTTCTAGCAAACGTTCAACACCACCAACCAGATCTTGTGGTGCTAGCTGGATTCATGAAGGTATTACCAGCTAACTTTGTAGCTGCTCTAAAGGGCAAACTAATCAACATTCACCCAAGTCTTCTTCCTGAGTTCAAAGGGGCTCATGCAGTTAGAGATGCTCTAAGAGCAGGAGCTACTAAGACAGGTGTGACTGTTCACTATGTTGACGAAGGTGTCGACACCGGTGAAATCATTGTTCAAAGCGAAGTTGCAATTGAGCCAAGTGATACTGAAGAAGTTTTGCACGAACGCATCAAGAAGGTTGAGCATGAACTTCTTGCTGCAACTATCGAACAGATTGCCTACAAACAACTACCGGCACTAAAACTCTAGAGTTAGGGATTACCTTGTCAGCACAAAATGAATACACTCCGGCGGACTATCGTCATCGTGACCGTGTTGCAATTAGACGAGCTCTTATCTCTGTTAGCGACAAGACAGGACTTATCGAACTAGCAACAGCACTATCTGAAGCTGGAGTTTCAATTGTTTCTACTGGTTCAACTGCAAGCTCAATTAGGAATGCTGGCATTGAAGTTACCGAGGTAGTTGAAGTAACTGGTTTTGCTGAAGCACTTGATGGTCGAGTAAAGACTCTGCATCCTAAGATTCACGGGGGACTGCTTGCTGATCTTCGTTTGGTAAATCACGAAGAACAACTTCGTGATCTTGAGATTGAACCTTTTGAACTTGTCGTAGTAAACCTATATCCATTTGTCTCAACTGTCGCTAGCGGAGCTAAAGGCGATGCTGTTGTTGAGCAGATTGACATTGGTGGTCCAGCGATGGTTAGAGCAGCTGCTAAGAACTATGCCAACGCAGCAATTGTTGTTGACCCAGGTAAGTACGAGAGCATCATCAAGGCTGTATCTGATGGCGGCACCCTGCTAGCTGAAAGAAAAGATCTAGCAGCTCTAGCCTTTGCCCACACAGCACGATATGACAGCGCTGTTGCTAGTTGGTTTGCTGATGAAGTTGAAACTGCGGCTCTTTCAAATCAACCTAAGGTGACAGAGCTCAAGAACCCTGGCTTCCCTCAGCATATTGAACTAGATGCTGAGCTACTGAGTGTTCTTCGATATGGCGAGAACTCTCATCAAGCTGCTTCTATCTATAGGAACACAAGTCCGCTAGCTGTTTCAGGTATTGCTCAAGCCAAGCTACACAACGGCAAAGAGATGTCTTATAACAACTACGTTGATGCTGATGCTGCGGTTAGAACTGCCTATGACTTTGATGAACCAGCGGTAGCCATTATCAAGCACGCTAACCCTTGCGGTATTGCAGTTGCACCTAAGGATGCAACAGATCCTATTGCTGCTGCTCACTCGGCTGCTTTCCTATGTGACTCGGTGAGCGCATATGGAGGAGTGGTTGCAGCCAACAGAACTGTAACTATGGGTATGGCATTGAACTTGATTGATATCTTCACTGAAGTACTTATTGCCCCTGGCTATGAGTTAGAGGCTCTGAGATTACTTATTGACCGCAAGAAGAACTTGAGAATTCTTGAACTACCCAAGAACTACAGTCGTGAATCACATGAGATTAGACATATCTCTGGCGGTTTCTTAGTTCAAGAGACTGACTCTTTCCTAAACTTCTCAACCAACAACTGGAAGCTTGTTAGCGGAGCTAAGCCAGATGAGAAGACCATGGATGATCTGATCTTTGCTTGGCGAGCAGTGCGTGCTGTGAAGTCAAATGGAATTCTTCTAGCTAAAGAAGGTTCATCAATTGGAATTGGTATGGGTCAAGTGAACAGAGTTGACTCATGCAAGTTAGCTGTTACAAGAGGGGATCTGCGTGTTAAGGGATCTGTTGCTGCCAGCGATGCATTCTTCCCATTCGCTGATGGATTACAGATTCTGATTGATGCAGGAGTGAAAGCTGTGGTTCAGCCGGGCGGATCAGTTCGTGATGAAGAGATCATTGCTGCAGCTAAGGAAGCGAAGCTCACCATGTTCTTCACCGGTGAGCGTCACTTCTATCACTAGAGGTTAGAGACGTCTGCTTGCTTAGCTCTAACAGCTTCAGCAGCAACCTTTAGGGCATCAAGTTCTTCAGCATTAAGTGGTGTTTCAACAATCTGCTTGATTCCACCCTTACCTAGTTTTGCTTCAACACCTAGGTAAACACCTGAAATACCAAACTCACCATCAACCCATGCACACACAGGGAATACAGCTCCGCTGTCTTCATGGACAGCTTTAGCCATACGAGCAACAGCAGCACTAGGTGCATAGTAAGCAGAACCGGTCTTTAGTAGAGCAACAATCTCTGCTCCACCGTTACGAGTCTTATCAACTAGTTCAGCAACCTTGTCAGCTCCAAGCACATCGATGATTGGCTTGCCATTGACTGTTGAAACTGAAGGAACTGGAACCATGGTCTCACCGTGGGAACCAAGGGTAAGGGTCTTTACATCTCCTACTTGAGCTCCAGCAGCTTCTGCTACGAAGTTAGTGAAACGAGCGGTGTCTAGAATTCCAGCCTGACCGATCACTCTTTCCTTAGGGAAGCCAGAAGCTTTTTGAGCAAGGGCAGTCATCTCATCCAGTGGGTTAGAAACTACAAGAATTACAGCGTTCGGAGCGTACTTAGCAATGTTCTTAGCTACGCCGCCAACAATGCCTGCGTTGACCTCCAGAAGATCCATGCGGCTCATGCCTGGCTTACGAGGAAGTCCTGCTGTGATGATGACGATATCGCTGTCTGCGATGGCCTCATAGCCTGTTCCATCAGCCTGGGTGCTAGCTCCCACAACCTTGGTCTCATAGCCCTCAATAGAGCGAGACTGGTTTATATCTAGGGCAATACCCTCTGGCTTGCCTTCAAGGATGTCGGTTAGGACAACGGTGTCGAAGATGTCATATTCAGCTAAACGCTGGGCTGTGGTGGTTCCGTAGAAACCTGAACCAATAACTGAGACTTTACCGTGGCGGGCCATGATGCATTTGCTCCTTGTGGGCTGAATGAGGTGCTTGAGAAGGTATATTTCAATGTATAGCCTACAACTTCTAGATAGACTGAAAGGCTTTGGTAAGGCTCTAACTTACCCCCGGTGAAAGCCCACTCACAGATTTAGGTACTTTTTGGAAACGAAGAAACTCGGTACGGTTCGGACCTTGCTCCGAATTTTCCCATACGCCAAGAAGGCGTTGCCAAGGGTGGTTTTGGGAACCCTTGCAGCCATCGGTGGCCATATGTTTGCCTTGGCAATCCCTGGTTACCTGAGAAGTCTTTTTGACACTTTGGAAAGTAATACCACTTTTGAGACTCTGCTCTTTGCTGTTTTTGCAGTTCTTGGAATGGGACTTCTAGAGGCAGTCATGGTGCTGCTTCGTAGATGGCTAGTGCTGACTCCAGGTACACATGTTGAAGCTGGACTTAGAAGAACCCTTTATGCAAAGCTTCAAGATCTTGAAGTTGCTTTCCACGACAAGTGGCCTAGCGGACAGTTGCTATCTCGTGCTTCAAGTGATTTGAGCATGATTAGACGTTGGTTGTCATTCGGTCTAGTTCTGCTGGTAGCTAACCTATTCACCATCGTTGTTGGTTTCACACTGCTGTTCTCATACAACTGGATTCTTGCAACAGTCTTCGTCGTTGTGATGTCACCGCTTTGGGTTCTAGGTTTTAGATTCGAAAAGGAATACCACGTCACTGCACGTATGAGTCAAGACCAAGCAGGAGACCTAGCTACCTCAGTTGAAGAGAGTGTGCACGGTATTCGTGTTATCAAGTCATTTGGCCGTGGATCATTTATGACAGAGAAGTTTGCCAAGGATGCCTTGAAGCTTCGAGGCACAGAACTAAACAAAGCGAAGATGGTTGCCAACCTATGGTTCTTCTTCTCAACAATTCCTAGCCTTGCAACTGGTATTTATCTTCCTTTGGGTATTTGGCAAATTGTTGAAGGAAACATGACTATTGGTGTTCTGCTTTCCTTCATCCTCACAACTCGTATTCTGCACTGGCCAATCGACTCTCTAGGTTTCTTGTTGTCGATGACCATTGATGCTAGATCTGCTGTTGAGCGTTTCTTTGAAGTTATTGATACCAAGGTAGATATCTCTGATCCTGAGCAGCCAAAAACCATCAAGGAACCTAAGGGTCGTTTGGTGTTTGAGAATGTCAGCTTTAGATATGCAGATGCTCCTTCAGAGCAAAGAGATTTGATTGATGGAGTAAACCTTGTAATTGAACCAGGTGAATCTGTTGCTCTAATTGGTATTACAGGTTCAGGTAAGACCTCTCTTACTGCTCTTGCCACAAGACTCTATGAGGTCACTGGTGGTTCTGTGAAGCTTGATGGTGTTGATGTTAGAGATCTTTCTAGAGAAGAACTTAGAGCTCACGTTGCTATGGCGTTCGAAGACTCAACCTTGTTCAGTGACACTATTCGCAACAACGTATTGCTTGGAAGACCTGAAAGCACCGAAGCAGAACTAGCTCAAGCTCTAGAGATTGCTCAGGCAGGTTTCGTCTATGACCTTCCTGATGGACTTGATACCAAGATTGGTGAAGAGGGTCTTTCTCTTTCCGGTGGTCAAAGACAACGTATTGCTCTAGCTAGAGCAGTAGCTGCTCAGCCAGCAGTACTGGTTCTGGATGATCCACTTTCAGCACTTGATGTTGATACTGAAGCAATGGTTGAAGATGCTCTGAGAACAGTGCTGAAGGCAACTACAGCACTGATTGTTGCTCACCGTCCATCAACTGTTCAGCTAGCTGACAAGGTTGCTCTATTGCAAGATGGCAAGATTACTGCCTTCGGTAAACACAGCGATTTGATTGCCACCAATGATCACTACCGATACGTCATCAGCAGCCTAGATGCTGCCGGAAAGATGATTGAGGTGAACAAATAATGAGCATGCAGGGTGTTAAGAACGAAGAAAAGATTGAGCTAAACAAAGAAGAGCAGGCTCGTGTTCGCGAGAGAAGCCTGAAGCTTCTCGGCGAAATTATTAAGCCAGTCAAGAACAGACTGTTTGTTTCTCTAGCTCTAGTTATCACTAGCCAGGCACTTAGAGTTTCAGGGCCTTGGCTTATTGCTGCGACTGTTGACTATGCTTTGCCAGCTGCTCAAAAGGGAGATCTAAGTCTTCTCTATTGGACAGTTGGTGGTTATGTCACAACTGCAGTTCTAGCTGGATTCACTATTGCCTACTTCCTAAGATTTGCAGCAAGAGTGAGCCAAGACATTATGTTTGGTCTACGTAAGAGACTGTTCCGTCACACCCAGAGACTCTCTGTTGAATTCCACGAGACCTATACCTCTGGTCGAGTTATTGCTCGTCAAACTAGCGACCTAGATTCCATCAAGGAACTTCTTGATTCTGGTGGTAGTGAGATGATCTCTGGAATCTTGTTCATGTTGTTTACCGCTATTGCTTTGGTGACACTTGATGCAACATCATTCCTAATCATGTTGGTTAGCTTTATTCCTCTGTTCTTCCTGACACGTTGGTTCCAGAAGAACACCAGAATTAGCTACCGTAAGACTCGTGTTGCTTCAGCGAAGTTGATTGTTCACTTCGTTGAGTCAATGACTGGTATTCGTGCAGTGAAGGCTTTCCGCAAGGAAAAGAGAAACGAAGATACCTATAAAGATCTAGTTGAGGACTACCGTTCTGTGAACGCCAAGGTTATTCAGCTCTTCGGTATTTATGATCCAGGTCTAATCATGATTGGTAACATCACTGTTGCCTTTGTCTTGCTATGGGGCGGCTTTAGAGTCATGGAAGGCGATCTCGGTATCGGTGTTTTGATTTCTTGTATTTTGTATGCAAGAAGTTTCTACGAGCCAATGGAAAACCTGGCTATGTTCTATAACTCCTACCAGTCAGCTAACTCAGCTCTGGAAAAGATCTCAGGTGTTCTAGAAGAAGAGCCATCAGTACCTGAAGCTGCGAACCCAACTCCGCTTGCAGAACGTAAGGGACACATCAACTTCAATACTGTTCAGTTTGCCTACTCAAACGGCAAAGTAGTTCTGCCTAAGTTCGATATGGATATCCCAGCTGGTCAAACCATTGCTCTAGTAGGAACTACCGGTGCAGGTAAGTCCACTCTTGCCAAGCTAATCGGAAGATTCTATGACCCAAGCTCAGGAACAGTAGAACTTGATGGGGTAGACCTTAGAAAGCTTTCTGATGATGATCTTCGTACAGCTGTTGTCATGGTTACCCAAGAGGCATATCTATTCAGCGGAACTGTTGCTGACAACATTTCTCTGGGTAAGCCAGAAGCAACCCAAGAAGAGATTGAAAAGGCAGCTAAAGCTGTGGGGGCTCACGAGTTCATCTTGAGTCTGCCTGATGGCTATAACACTGATGTTAATAAGCGTGGTGGAAGAGTATCTGCAGGTCAGCGTCAGCTGATCTCATTCGCTAGAGCCTTTATTGCTGACCCAACAGTGTTGATTCTTGATGAAGCCACTAGCTCACTGGATATCCCAAGTGAACGTATGGTTCAGAAGGGTCTGCAGACCCTGCTAGCCGGTAGAACAGCGATTATCATTGCTCACCGCCTCTCTACTGTGTCTATCGCTGACCGAGTGGTAGTGATGGAGCACGGAAAAATCATTGAAGATGACAAGCCTGCGGTTTTGATTGCTGGAACAGGTAAGTTTGCAAAGATGCACAAGGCTTGGCGCGATTCGCTCGTTTAGGCTTAGACAAGAACACAATAGGTAAGGAAAGCACTCTCATGGAAAAAATCAAGGTAGTTGGTACGGTCGTAGAGCTTGACGGCGATGAAATGACCCGCATCATTTGGCAGAACATCAAAGATTCTTTGATCCTGCCTTTTCTAGATGTTGACCTTGAATACTATGACCTTTCAATTGAGCACCGCGATGCAACAGATGACCAGGTCACTATTGATGCGGGTAATGCGATTGCCAAACACGGTGTTGGTGTGAAGTGTGCAACTATCACTCCTGATGAAGCCCGCGTAGTTGAGTTCGGTCTGAAGAAGATGTGGAAGTCGCCAAACGGAACTCTTAGAAACATGCTTGATGGTGTTCTATTCCGCGAGCCAATTATTATTTCCAACGTGCCAAGACTGGTGCCAGGTTGGACCAAGCCAATCATTGTTGGTCGTCACGCCCATGGAGACCAGTACAAGGCAACTGACTTTAAAGTTCCAGGTGCCGGTACTGTAACTATCACTTGGACTCCAGCTGATGGGACAGAGCCTAAGACCATGACTGTTGCTGACTACCCAGAGACCGGTGGTGTAGCTATGGGTATGTATAACTACATGGATTCAATCCGTGACTTTGCTAGAGCGTCTTTCAACTATGGTCTATCTCGCAACTACCCAGTTTATTTCTCAAGCAAGAACACAATCTTGAAGGCATACGATGGAGCATTCAAGGATGCTTTCCAAGAAGTATTTGATGCTGAATACAAAACCCAATTCGAAGCAGCTGGGCTTACCTATGAGCACAGACTTATTGATGACATGGTTGCTGCTGCATTGAAGTGGGAAGGTGGCTACGTCTGGGCATGTAAGAACTATGACGGTGACGTTCAGAGTGACATCGTCGCTCAGGGCTTTGGTTCTCTCGGTCTAATGACTTCTGTTCTTACTACCCCTGATGGCAGTACAGCACTTGCCGAAGCAGCTCACGGAACAGTAACCAGACACTACCGTGATCACCAAGCGGGTAAGAAGACAAGCACTAACCCAATTGCTTCTATCTACGCATGGACTAGAGCTTTAATGCACAGAGCCAAACTAGATGGCACTCCAGAAGTAGCACGCTTTGCTGAGACTCTGGAAGATGTTGTTGTGAAGACCGTTGAGTCAGGTCACATGACTAAGGACCTAGCAGCTCTAATTGGTAAAGAGCAGGCTTACCAAACAACTGAGGAATTCATGGCATCACTTGCTACGAACCTAAAGGCTCGTTTGTCATAAATGTTTATAAGTCCCAGATGTAAGTGACTGTGTAAAACTCCAGCAGGATTTCTGCTGGAGTTTTACTTTTATCCTCATGCAAATAACTAAACGACAATTGCCAAAAGTATTCCTTCTGGCCAGCACATTAGTCCTTGGATCTGTAGTTGTTCCTTCTGTTCAGGCAGCGGCAACTAACCCAACCCCGGTTTGTAATGCATCCGGCACTAGCTGCACCATCACTTTTCCCTACACAGGCGATAGCTATATCTGGTCTCCGCCTAATGATGTGAGGAGTATGTCCATATATCTAGCCGGAGCTCAAGGTGGCAGAGCTGGTGGCAATGGAGCTAGAGCCACTGCCACCTTCAAAACTGTGCCAACCACGCCGCTATACATTTTTGTTGGTGGCCAGGGTTCAACCGGTAGCGGAGCAGCAGGAGGCTTTAACGGTGGAGGAGCAGCTGGCGCTGGACATAACGATGAAGGTTCCGGTGGTGGAGCAACAGACATTCGTACCAGCCCATTCCTAACTGATCGCATAGCGGTAGCTGGTGGCGGTGGTGGAACCGGTGGTTGGGTTGGTGGCATTGGTGCCCCCGCTTCTGGTACTACCGGTGTTCAAGGCGGTAATGGCCAAGGTATTGGTGGTGGAGCAGGCACAGCAGTAGCTGGTGGAGCAGGAGGAGCATCAAATGGCTCTCAGACCACCCCAGGTAGTCCTGGAGGGCTAGGAGTTGGTGGTGCTGGAGGTAGAGCCAATACTCCTTCTAGTCTTGTCGCTGGAGGAGGAGGCGGAGGCGGTGGCTACTTCGGTGGTGGTGGCGGAGGAGCTGATACCGATAGTTCAGGCACAGACGGTGGCGGTGGTGGAAGCGGATCTAGCTTTATCAATGCAACAAAATTCTCAACACCTGTCTACATTGCAGGCTTTCAATCAGCTAATGGAGCTGCGAGTATTTCCTACAACTTTGGACCATCCGTCACTTCCTTCTCTGGTCCTGCATCTCCAAGCAAAGCAACGTTTCCAGTATTCAATATTGCCTTCGGTCAAAGTGTTACTGGACTAACTGCAGATGACTTCATTATCTCTGGCACAGCTCAAGGTTGCTACATTTCAACTCTTACCGGAAGCGGAGCCAACTATGCAGCAACGGTTACTGGTTGCACTGATGGAACAATCACTTTGACTCTGAAAGTGGATACCGTATATGGAAATGCGATTGGTCCAGTTAGAACCTACTCAACTAGTTCGATCATCTTGGATAGAACTGTTCCTGAAGTTGGATCACTAACAAAGCAACCAAGCAGTAATGCTCTAATTGTTTATAAAGCCATATTCTCTGAACCTGTGACTGGCCTAGTTGCAGATAATACGGACTGGTTAGTCAAAGGCAATGGCTGTGTAATTCAGTCAATGACCGGTTCGGGATCTCAATACACAATAACTATTTCAAACTGTGTTGATGGAGATCTAGCAGGACTTGTGCTGAATTCTTTAGCAGTTCAAGATGCTGCAGGAAATATCGGACCAAGCCTTGTCAACCAAACAGGAGTAACCAAGATTGACACAACAGCACCAATACTTAGAGTTACCGATGTGACTGCTCCTGGTGCAGCTGGTTTACCAATATGGGTATTCGATAGCGAAGAGCCTGCTACCGGTATGAGCTCAGATAAGTTCACATTCTCTGGAACTGCTACATCATGCGTAATGAACTATGCAGTACTTCGAGAGAACCTTGGTTGGCAGATAAGTTTGTCAGGTTGTGGAGTTGGCTCCACTCAAGTCACCTTGGCTTCAAACTCAGTAACTGATAGCTCAGGTAACACAGGACCTATAGCGGAGCTAGCATCAAATGTCATTGAGATTACTCCTGATGAGGTGGTCAACGAAACCTTTGATTCGCCTGAACAACCAAGCGGAGCAACACTCGAAAACCCTGGATCTACAGTTGTAGAACAGAGTATTAAGCGAGATAAATTGTTAGAGGATAAGGAGCTTCTTCTAGGCGATAGCCCGGGTTCTAGCGGTTATAAAGACTTCGGCAACTCAACCCCTAAAGAACTAGGGGGAGAGAAAATCAAAGACTTGGGAACCAGTGCCCTAGATGATCTGCAGTCCTCCATGATGCTTGCACTACTTGCACTCTCGTTAGTGCTTAGTGCTTTTGCTGTAGGCCGTTCAGCTAGAACTCGCAGAAGGCATTAGAGAAAAGAGTTAGTAGACCCTCGTCTTAGTGGAAGATGATGGTGCGTTCGTTATCGAGAAGTACTCGATGTTCAGCAAACCATCTAACCGCTTGGGCGAGGGTCTTTGACTCCACATCCTGACCCATAGCCACAAGGTCATTCTTAGATTTACCGTGGTCTACTCGAATCACATTCTGTTCAATGATTGGACCCTCATCAAGATCAGCGGTTACAAAGTGAGCGGTAGCACCAATAAGTTTCACACCACGGTTATGTGCTTGGGAATAAGGATTAGCACCTTTGAAGCCAGGTAGGAATGAGTGGTGGATGTTAATAATCTTTCCTTCAAATTCTCTACAGAATTCTGGGCTAAGAATTTGCATGAATCTTGCTAGAACAATCAACTCAATTTGATTGTCAATAATGTATTTGCGAAGCATAGCTTCGAAGGCTGCTTTGCTTTTCTCATCGGTCATTGGGTGTGACTCAAAAGGAATGCCATAGAAACCAGCAAGTTCAGCTAGCTCTGAGTGATTACCGAAAACAGCAGGAACTTCAATAGGAATTTGACCTGATCTTTGGTTGAACAAAAGATCGTTTAGGCAGTGAGCACTCTTGCTAACTAGAACTAATGCTTTGATCTTCCGGTTGACATCATCGAGATGCCATGTGGCACTGTACTTAGCAGCTACTTCAGAAATCTTCTTAGCAAACTCTTCTTTAGGGCCACTGACTTCAACCTGTAGACGCATGAAGAACTTGCCGCTTTCAGTGCTGGTGAACTGCTGGCTCTCGGTGATGTTTCCCTGAGCGCCAACAATAGCTCCAGAAATAGAGTGGACTATGCCTGGTTGGTCTTGGCAGACAAAGGTTATCACCCAGTGATTTGTTGGCATCTTCATAGGGTCAAGTTTAGGCTTTGCTAGTCGTCTTGGTTACGTTGCAAGTCGCGCTGCTTGTTTCGGTAGCTCACGCTCTTCCAGATGACTACCCCTAAGAGCATCAATCCACTGGCGATCATACTGATCCCGATAATTGTCCCTATTTCCACGCGGATTCCTTGCTCATTGTTCGTTTTCCCTTTGGCAAGAATACCCAAATATTCGCTTTTCCGTTTATCTACAAGGTCCCCGTGTCTAAAAATGTCGCTAAAAGGCATGTTTTCGCCTTGTTATACAATGGAGACATCGCAACTGGCGTTAAAGATGGGATTCCATCAGGGAGCGAAGGCATTTTGGTCGTACGCCTGGGCCAAACCAGCACAAGCCGTTAAGGAGTTCCCAATGTCCCAATTGCCACAGGAGTTCAACTCTCCACTTGCAGCTACAGATCCTGAGATTGCTGCTGTTTTACAGGCAGAACTAGATCGTCAACGCAACTTCCTAGAGATGATTGCTAGCGAAAACTTTGTTTCTAGAGCTGTTCTTGAAACTCAAGGATCTGTTCTGACTAACAAGTATGCAGAAGGCTACCCAGGTAAGCGTTACTACGGTGGCTGTGAAGCAGTTGACGTAGCCGAGAACCTAGCTCGCGATCGAGCAAAGGAACTATTTGGAGCTGAGCACGCAAACGTTCAACCACACTCAGGTGCAACTGCTAACGCTGCAGTTCTAATGGCTCTATGTAAGCCAGGGGATAAGATTCTTGGTCTTGAACTTGCCCACGGTGGACACCTAACTCACGGTATGAAGTTGAACTTCTCAGGAAAGATGTATGAAGCTCACGCTTATGAACTTCACCCAGAAACATTCTTGATTGATATGGACATTGTTCGTAAGCGAGCACACGAGGTTATGCCTCAGGTCCTTATCGCTGGATGGTCTGCATACTCTCGCCACATTGACTTTGCTGAATTCAGAAAGATTGCTGATGAAGTTGGTGCAAAGCTTTGGGTTGATATGGCTCACATCGCAGGTCTAGTTGCAGCAGGTGTTCACCCGAACCCAGTTCCATATGCAGACGTAGTTTCAACAACAGTTCACAAAACTCTTGCGGGTCCTCGTTCTGGTCTGATTCTTTGTAAAGCTGAATACGCAAAGAAAATTGACTCAGCTGTTTTCCCTGGTCAACAGGGCGGACCATTGATGCACGTTATCGCTGGTAAAGCAGTTGCATTCAAAGCAGCCATGGGTCAAGAGTTTAAGGAAAGACAACAGCGCACAATTCGTGGTGCTCAGATTATTGCTGAGCGTTTAATGCAAGCTGATGTTAGAGCTAACGGTGTTGATGTTCTAACCGGTGGAACAGATGTTCACCTAGTTCTTGTTGACCTTAGAAACTCTCCAATCGATGGCAAGACTTGTGAAGATCTACTTCACGATGTTGGCATCACAGTGAACCGTAACTCAGTACCTAATGATCCAAGACCAGCTCTTGTTACATCAGGTGTTCGTATTGGTACACCTGCCCTAGCTACCCGTGGCTTTGGAGATAAGGAATTCACCGAGGTTGCAGACATCATTGCTCACGTAGTGATGCCTAACCCAGACATCGATGCACTAGCTGACAGAGTTCGTGCTCTAACTGCAGAGTTCCCGCTTTATAACGGCCTCGAGAATTGGTAACACTTTGGTTGCCCAGATACTAGACGGCAAGGCTGTAGCAAAGGCAATAAAGGCCGAGCTAGCTCTTGAAGTTATTGAACTCAAGAAGAAGGGGATAACCCCTGGTCTTGGCACATTGCTTGTTGGAGATGACCCAGGTTCACACAGCTACGTTTCTGGTAAACACAGAGACTGTGCTGAAGTTGGAGTTCACTCAGTACGCATTGACTTGCCAGCTAATGCTAAAGAAGCTGATGTTCGTGCAGCAATTAGAGATCTAAATGATGCCTCTGATGTGACTGGATATATCCTGCAGCTTCCTTTACCTTTTGGATTCAATGCAAATGAAATGCTTGAGCTAATTGATCCTGATAAAGATGCAGATGGCCTTCACCCAATCAACCTAGGCCGTCTAGTTCTTGCAGGCTCTGAAGAGATGACATCACCCCTACCTTGCACTCCAGCAGGAATCCTTGAACTACTGCACCGCTACGAGATTAACCTTAAGGGTGCTGAAATTTCTGTTATAGGTCGAGGCATCACTGTCGGGAGACCTTTAGGGTTACTTCTAAACAGGAAGGGTGTTGACGCTACCGTCACATCCCTCCACTCAAGATCTGCTGACATTGCTAAATCTGTTCGACAGGCAGACATAGTTGTTGCTGCCCTTGGAGTTCCTCATTTTGTGAAAGCTGATTGGATTAAGCCTGGTGCTGCAGTTTTGGACGTTGGTATTACTCGCGTTGACAACAATGGAGAAACAACTCTGGTTGGAGATGTTGACCCAGGTGTATTTGATGTTGCCGGTTTCGTTTCACCTAACCCAGGCGGGGTAGGTCCAATGACTAGGGCAATGCTTGTTAGAAATGTAGTTAGATCCGCAGGGCGAATCAACTAAAGACTATTTCTTTGGCGACTTTGTTGGAGTCGGAGCTGGGATATACAAACTAGGTCTTGGGGTTGGGCTTTGGAAGTAAGACGGTGTTGGTCTTGGGCTCCTAGTCGCAGTTGGGGTAGGCCTTGGAGAATAAGTTGGCCTAGGGGAGTAAGTCGGACGCGGTGTAGCAGTCGGAGTTACGTAAATAGTCCTAGTAGGTCTTGGAGTTGCTGATTGCTGCGGTGACTGAATCACAGTGATTGTCGGAATCGGCTTAGGTGTTGGAATGTTGACATTGGTTACAACATAAAAAGTAGCGGTGCAAAGGAAAGCCTGGTCATTTCCAGAAGTTCTAAGGTTCTTTGATCTGAACGATGAGTACTTACTGCTTCCGTAGTAGACATTTGAGGTAGAACCACAAGTGCTATCGCTCGCTGAGTAACCAGATGACAAATAGGTCATGGTTACCTTCTCATACTCAACAGGACTCGTTGCAGTAGCAGAGGCACCTAGAGAGACTCCAGCTGATGAAATCATGGCGATAATTCCACATACAAACATCGGGAGAGCTAGTCTTTCGGTCATTTTCTTTGCTGCCATTTTTATCTCCTATTGTTCAGGTATTGCTTTCATACTATCCCCGTCTGGCGACATCGGACTAGTCCAGCATTTGGGTGGCTGCTAGTTCCTTGTATAGAGGGGTTGATTTCAGTAGCTGTTTGTGGGTTCCAGAGCCAATAACCTTACCGCCATCAATAACGATGATCTGGTCACTATCGACCACAGTTGAAAGCCTGTGGGCGATAACAATCATGGTTCGGTTCTTAGCCACAGCATCAATAGCCTCGCGCATGCGCTGCTCGTTGAGACCATCCAGGCTAGAGGTTGATTCGTCTAGAAGCATGATTGGTGGTGCACTAAGCAGTGTTCTAGCAATAGCCAAGCGTTGACGCTCTCCTCCAGAGAGCATGATTCCTTGTTCTCCGACTTCAGCATCTAGGCCGCGCTTATCTCTTTTCAGAACTGCAGTTAGGTTCACTTCTCCTAGGACTCGCTTCAAGTCTTTTTCAGTTGCATTCGGGGAACCAATTAAGAGGTTCTCTCGAATGCTTCCAGCAAGAACTGGCGCATCTTGCTCGACGTAACCAATTTGGGCACGTAGATCAGATCTCAGCATGGATCCCACTGACTGACCATCTAGCAGAATGTCTCCACCAGTTGCTTCATAGAATCTCTCCATCAAACTGAAGACAGTTGACTTTCCTGCTCCTGATGGGCCTACGATGGCAACACGTGTGCCACGTTCAATCTTGAATGAGACACCTTTTAGAACATCCTTAGGTTCGCTCATGATTGGCTCAGCACCTTCAATTGGTTTGCCATTGGAGTCGAGAGCGACTTCTGGTCTTGCAGGGTAGCTGAACTTGACTTTCCTAAATTCAATAGCTGTTGAGTTCACTGCTTTGCGCTTAGTGACCTGAGCTCTTTCGGCGTCAGTATCTTCAAGTGGGACATCCAGGATTTCTTGAATGCGGGCAAGCGCTCCTAAAGCAGATTGGACTGAAGCGTAAGCGCTAAAGAATTGACCAACTGGTCTAATCATTAGGAACATCAAAAGAATGAAGGTAATCAGGTTTGCAACCTGTGTCTCACCGGTTGCGACTCGGTATCCACCGATACCAAGAACAACAATGAATGCACCGTTGGCAGCTAGGCCACCAATAGGTGTTACCCAAGCATTGATCTTCGCAATCTTGACACCTTGCTCGTAAGCCTCTTTGGCATCTTTTCTAATTTGGTCTGATTCTCTGCTTTCAGCACGAGCTGCTCTAATAGTTCTAACTGCTGATAGAGCGCGCTCAACAGAAGCTGACATTCGGCCAACTCGTTCTTGGGCTTTAGTAGTTGCCGATCTAATCTTTCTTGAAGTTAATCCAATAGCAGCAACTGCGACAGAAATCATGAGCAAAGTAATTACAAGAAGTAGCCAGTCAATGATTGCCATTGCAATAACTGAACCTAGGAAGATTAGCGCACCACCGGCACCATCAACTAGTCCTTGAGTAAGTGCTGCTCTAAGAAGAGTGGTGTCTGAACCAACACGAGAAACAAGGTCACCAGTTCTTCTAAGGTCATATTCAGCTATAGGCAATCTAAGTAGACGAGTTGAAAGACTGGTTCTTGCAGCAAGAACAACGCCTTCCCCAGCTTTAGCAAGAACTAAATACATGGCACCGCTTAGTACGGCGCTGAGGAGAGTTATGACCAGCAGACCAATCGCAAGAGATAAAACGTCTTTACCTTCTTGAACAGTGCTGATGATTGTTCCAACCACTAGAGGTTGAGCAAGGTTGACACCTGCCCCAATGATGCTGAAAATCACAGCTACCCATAAAAGACCTTTTTGCTCTTTCATATATGGAAGTAGTTGACTGAACTTAGCCTTAGGTCCTGTGTCCTTAGGGCCTGGTCCTTGCCGTCTGCCTGTCATGCTCATGGTTTACTCTTTCATCTTTACTAGGGATGGATCTCCCAATATTGCTTCGTTCAGTA
>JBIILH010000068.1:0-5360 GCA_044232765.1 Rhodoluna sp.
ATGGACTACACGTTCAACTAATTGGCTTGCAGGATGTTTGGCGTGGATCTGCAGCAAGCAGCTTCCAGGAACTAGTCACTCGCTGGAAAGTAACAGCAACAACAGTTGATGCACAGTTAGGTGAACTCGGTCAAGCTCTTCGCTTGGCAGCAAACCAATACAGTGAAATCGAACTAGCTAACCAGCGTCTTTTCCTCGGCTAAAGAGGTTAAAGGTTAAGGGGTGGAACTTGAAAACAAGGGCCACCCCTTTTAGCCGGAGCGATTCTGGCTAAGTTTTTTAGTAATCCATTCCGCCGCCCTGAGGCATTGCTGCACCTGAAGGTTCTGGCTTGTCGGCAACGACAGCCTCAGTGGTTAGGAATAGACCAGCGATAGATGCAGCGTTCTGTAGAGCAGAGCGAGTCACCTTCACAGGGTCATTGATGCCTTCAGCAAGCATGTCAACGTATTCTCCAGTTGCGGCGTTTAGGCCGTGTCCTGAAGGCAGGTTGGCTACCTTCTCAGCAACAACACCAGGCTCTAGACCTGCGTTGATTGCGATCTGCTTTAGCGGAGCAGAGATTGCAACGCGAACAATGTTCGCTCCTGTTGCCTCATCGCCTACAAGCTTTAGAGTCTCGAATGCAGCCTTGCCAGCCTGGATAAGTGCAACTCCACCACCAGCAACGATTCCTTCTTCAACAGCAGCCTTAGCGTTACGAACTGCATCTTCGATGCGGTGCTTACGCTCTTTAAGCTCAACTTCAGTTGCAGCACCGGCACGGATAACAGCAACACCACCGGCTAGCTTGGCTAGACGCTCCTGTAGCTTCTCACGGTCGTAGTCGCTGTCTGTGTTAGTGATTTCGCGACGGATCTGCTCAACACGTCCTGCAATCTGCTCCTTGTTGCCAGCACCATCAACGATTGTTGTTTCGTCCTTGGTGATAACAATCTTGCGAGCAGTTCCAAGCATGTCTAGAGTTGCGTTCTCAAGCTTTAGGCCTAGTTCTTCTGTGATAACAGTTGCGCCAGTCAAGATTGCGATGTCCTGCAACATTGCCTTACGACGGTCACCAAAGCCTGGAGCCTTAACAGCTACTGACTTGAAGGTTCCACGCATCTTGTTCAGAACTAGAGTTGCAAGAGCCTGGCCCTCAACATCTTCAGCAATGATCAGAAGAGTCTTACCTGACTGCATGACCTTCTCAACGATTGGAACAATCTCAGGAACCTGAGAGATCTTGCTGTTAGCAATAAGAACTAGAGCATCTTCTAGAACTGCTTCCTGACGCTCTGGGTCAGTTACGAATAGACCTGAGATGTAACCCTTGTCAAAACGCATACCGTCAGTTAGTTCTAGCTGAATACCGAAAGTGTTTCCTTCTTCAACTGTTACAACACCTTCGTTACCGACCTTGTCGATAGCGTCAGCAATGATTTCACCGATAACGGTGTCACCAGCTGAGATAGATGCAGTTGCTGCAATCTGCTCTTTGCTTGAAACAGGCTTAGCCTGAGCAAACAACTGAGCGATAACTGCTTCAACAGCCTTTTCAATTCCGCGCTTCAAGCTGATTGGGTCTGCACCAGCTGCAACGTTGCGAAGTCCTTCGCGAACAAGTGCCTGGGCTAGAACGGTTGCAGTGGTAGTTCCATCTCCTGCAACATCATCAGTCTTCTTGGCTACTTCTTTAACTAGTTCCGCACCAATTCTTTCGAATGGATCTTCCAGTTCAATTTCTTTAGCAATCGAAACACCATCGTTGGTGATAGTCGGTGCACCGTACTTCTTTTCAAGTACTACGTTGCGACCACGTGGGCCAAGGGTGACCTTAACTGTGTCAGCAAGGATGTTCAAGCCACGCTCAAGACCGCGTCGTGCCTCTTCGTTAAAGCTAATAATTTTTGCCATGTTGGGTTACGCCCTCCTGGACGGATAAGTAATGGATAGTTAGCACTCTCCTAAGGTGAGTGCTAATCCATTTTGGCACTGAAAAGACTTGAGTGCAAGTTATTGGTTAAAGATCTAGAGCCACCCCGAAAGGGATGGCTCTAGATGTTGAAACTTGTTATTAGATAACGTGTACGTTGTCAGCCTGTGGGCCCTTGTCGCCGTTCTTAACTTCGAACTCAACGCGCTGGTTTTCTCTAAGCTCCTTGTATCCTTCTGACTGGATAGCTGAGAAGTGTACGAATACGTCTGCTCCACCGTCCTGTGTGATGAATCCAAAACCCTTTTCAGAGTTGAACCACTTTACGGTTCCTTGTGCCATTTATTGCTCCTATTACTTTTTGAATCAGATCCGGTACTTCCTTCACTGCAGTCTCACCTCAAGATTTCTCTAGAAGTTTGATTCCGAGTGTTGTAGCAAACGAATCTTTTTCGACTTCCTTTAGTCTAGGGCTGTTTTGCTCTATCTGTGCAAGTCAATATTGGGCAGATAACAGGACTGTTATAGAGGGCTTTATTCCTTGATTTCGAAGCCAACGCCGAGTCTTACCTCGATCGGGTACTTAGCCTCTTCATCCAAAACAATCTCTAATTCACCAATGATTCGTTGGATTCTTAGGGCTAGAGCTCGGTATTCCTCTTTTTGGATGGTGATGGAGGTGCCTGGGAAGGTGATGTCCAGAGTCCTTGAGTAAGGGACCACAAGCTTTGCATTCTGCAATTGCTGCCCGATTCTCATTGCAAACTTGCGAGTTCCTGAGCCATCAATAACTGTAATTGGGGTGCTCAGGTCAACTCCTTTGACAATACTTTTGGTTGGAGCTGGGGTAGCCAAAGCACTAACTGCTGATTGAAGGCCTAGATACCCTCCAGCACTAAGTACGACTGAGGCAATGGTTAGAACTAGGAAGGAAGTCCAGCGATCTTTAGATGTCTTACGTGCTCGGTGCTTCCCAACATGCTTATAGTCAGGCTTAAGCAAATCAATTGCATCTGCATTCTTTGACTTAGGCATTTAGCCGCTCCCTGTTTTTGAACTAACTGTTCTATATTAGGTTTCTAACCTGTGATTTACCTAAGAAGGCAAATAATGACCGAACGTAAAGTTGAAAAGACTGAAGAACAATGGCGTGAAGAACTCACAGAGTTCGAGTATCACGTGCTTCGTGAGGCTGGAACCGAACGTGCCTACACAGGTGAACTTCTAAATGAAGAGCGAAAGGGAACCTTTCGCTGCAGAGGTTGTAGTGCTGAGCTATTCACTAGCACAACCAAGTTTGATTCCCACTGTGGCTGGCCTAGTTTCTATGAACCTAAGGCAGACCATGCAGTTGAGCTAAGAGAAGACCACAGTCACGGCATGAAAAGAGTTGAGGTTTTGTGTAGAGAATGTGGATCTCACCTAGGCCATGTCTTTGAAGATGCCCCTCAGACCCCAACCGGTGATCGCTTCTGCATCAACTCGGTAAGCATCACCTTCGAAGCTGAATAGCAGCCTTAGTTCCAATCCTAGTTTCTCGAGAATCCGTTGGTATCTTGGAAACATGAAAGAATTCGACGGCGCAAAGCTGAAAAAGAAGATTAAGAAAAAAGTAAAGAAGAAGATGGGCAACGTCAACGTTGAAGTCAATAAAGGATCTTGGGGCTTCGCCTACTTCCTTGGCTTCATCGGTGCAGCTATTTTCTATGTCTCAACTGCACCAGATTTCTGGGCTGGAGCATTAGGTCTACTAAAGGCAGTTGTCTGGCCAGCATTCTTGGTTTACGCAGCCCTGAATGGTCTAAACGCCTAACTTAAACAGATAAACCTCCCTTTCGGGAGGTTTTCTGGGGCCGACCAGGGGACTCGAACCCCTAACCCTCGCATTACAAGTGCGATGCGCTACCAATTGCGCCAGGTCGGCTAGGACACTAGGTCCGAAGAAAAGTTTAGCGTTGATTAGGCAGCTGTTTTGCAAATATTGTCAAAAAAGTGGCCGACTCATTAGAGTCGGCCACTTTTCTTATAAAGCTGTTGCCTACTTCTTGTGTGTTTCAAAGAACTGAGCAAAACGAGCCGGGTTGGCTAGGTTCTCTAACTTGCCTTCCCAGTCGTAAAGGTTTCCGTTTACAAGTACATAAGGAGTTCCACCAGGTACTTCAGTACCTGTTACAGCTGGCTGGCTAAATGCTTCAGCGGTTCTATTCTCAATGTATTTTGAATAGCGCTTCTGATCTATACAGGTAGTGATCTCTGAGTTCATCTCAACTCCAGCACTAACCAGTGTCTCCTTCAACTTGGTGTCATTAGGACCCGCGGTGTTCTCTTCAGGCTGGTTGTTGTATAAAGCCGTGTTCACGTCAAAGAACTTGCCAGGCTGTGAGTTCGCCACACAAAGAGCTGCGTTGGTTGAACGAGATGAGTACTCGTTCAAAGATTGTCCATCCAAGAATGAGATTGGGTGGAACTCGATGGTTGCTTCACCTGAATCAACCCATGTCTTGATCTGGTTCGCGTTTGGCTCTTCGAAGTATTTACAGATTGGGCACTGGTAGTCCTGGTAGATCACAATCTGGTTGCCCTTTTTAGATTCTTCAGTTGTGGTTGGAAGCAAGCCCTCACCTAGCAAAATACCGCCAAATTCAGTGGTGTTTGCAGGTACCTTCTTAGCGTTCTCAGCGTTGGTGTTAGTGGTGTTGGCTACAACAAAGCCACCAGCGATTACACCAGCCACAACAGCGGCTCCACCAACAACTGATCCAATAGTGATGAGAAGACGCTTGCGCTTCTCCCCCTGAGCTCGCTTTTCTCTTAGCTCACGAGCCTTGGCTCTGGCTTGTTCACGTTGTTCTGACCTAGTTGGGCGTGGAGTCTGGTTCATAAATTTCACCTTTAGCTATTTCTGGACAAATTGGGTAAATACCTAAAATCATAGGTTTCCTAGTCTAAACGACTCCTCGGCAATGTAATAATAGGAAGAGCCTGAGCAACCGCTCAGACCACTAATTCACTACGGATCGTGCGGCTCGTTCCTGCCGCTGAAGGAGTAATACCATGGCATCAGTGACTTTTGAAAAAGCCACCAGGATCTACCCGGGCGGAACTCGCCCAGCAGTTGACCAAGTTCAGCTGACTGTCAAGGACGGAGAATTCCTAGTTCTCGTCGGTCCATCAGGTTGTGGAAAGACCACAACTCTTCGTATGCTCGCTGGCCTTGAAGAGGTTAACGAAGGTCGCATCTTGATCGGTGACCGCGACGTAACCCAGGTTCCACCAAAGGACCGCGACATTGCGATGGTTTTCCAGAACTACGCTCTGTACCCACACATGACCGTTGCAGAAAACATGGGCTTCGCTCTAAAGATTGCCGGTGTTAAAAAGGACGAGCGTGCTGCACGTGTTCTAGAAGCTGCAAAGCTTTTGGATCTTGAGCCATACCTAGACC
>JBIILH010000069.1:0-5341 GCA_044232765.1 Rhodoluna sp.
CTTGGTTACCGACTTCACGACTCTGTTGATTGCTAACTGAAGTAATCCGCGAAGTAAAAGAGCGGCAAGAATGCTCAACAAAATGCGCAGGCCTGGACCCCACTCTGCATAAAAGCTAACAATCCATCCTGGCATTTTGTATCCGCCTTTTCCTTCTCGAAACTATCTGTCTTGAGCTTGTACTTTTAGTGCTCTGTCGATTGGGTCAAGGTTTTCAACCAACAATCTTCTAAGAGCAGGAATAGCAACAACCTCAGGAGTGTCTAGGAACTTTCTTGTCTTCTCTGCCAAATCTGACGTTGCAAGTGTGATTGGGTACAAGTTCACAATCGCATACTCAGCCATCTTGAAAGTCTTTGAGTTCCAGATCTTCAAGACATCAGCAAAGTACTTGTCAACAAATGGTGCCAGCAGTTCAGCTGTTGCTCCTCTTTGGAAACCAAGAGTTGAGTACTGAAGGATGGTGTTTGACCACTCATCAGTTTCAACAGCGGTGTGCCAAGTCTTAGCCTTTGATTCAGCGGTTGGGATAGCTGCCTTTGCAAGAGCAGCAGCCTTCTGTCCGTTAGCTGTGTTATCGGTAGCCAACATTGCATCAATCTCTGCTTCATCAGCAGCACCAGTTGCAACAAGACCTGTCAGTAGATCCCACTTCAAGTCGGTATCGATCTCACGACCAGCAAGTTTCTCAGATCCTGATAGCAAGCCACGAAGAGCCGCTGTGTGCTCATCGTTTGATGCAAAGCGAGGGAAGTACTTTAGGAACTGAAGCTGTGCTTCTGATCCTGCTTCAGCACTTCTAGCCATATCAATAAGAGCATCAGCAATCTTGACCTTGTATTCCAAACGGTTCTCAGGCTTTAGATACATGCTCTGAACTGTTACCAACTGGTTTAGAAGAGTCATCATCGCAGTTGCATTTGATTCGGTTGCGATGTTCTTTAGAACTAGGTGGATGAAGTCCTTTGGATCTGCTTCTGCATCGCGAGTTGAATCCCAAGCAGCTCCCCATAGCAGTGCTCTAGCGAGAGAGTCATCAACAACAGCAAGGTTATGCAGAGTTGTCTGCCATGATCTGTCATCTAGACGAAGCTTGGCGTAAGCCAAGTCACCATCGTTTAGAAGAATCAGATCAGGACGCTTAGTCCCAACAAGTTCAGGAACCTCTGTCTTTGCTCCATCGATGTCGATTTCAACTCGGTGAGTTAGAACTACCTTGCCATCAACCAGGTTGTAGTAACCAATGCCTAGACGGTGAGGTCTAAGAGTCGGGTAGTCAACGTGGTGTGACTGAAGTACTGAGAAAGAAGTGATGTTGCCATCTGCATCTTCAGCAAGGTCTGCACGAAGTGTGTTTACACCAGAGGTCTCTAGCCATAGCTTTGACCAATCACGAAGCTCTCTTCCTGAAGTTAGTTCAAGTTCGGTTAGAAGATCTACTAGTTCAGCGTTAGCGAAAGCGTGCTTCTTGAAGTAAGAAGCTAGACCTTTCATAAAGTTCTCTTGACCTACCCAAGCAACTAGCTGTCTAAGAACAGAGCCACCCTTGGCATAGGTAATCGCATCGAAGTTAACTTGAACATCTTCTAGGTCTCTAATGTTTGCTACAACCGGGTGAGTTGAAGGCATCTGGTCTTCACGATATGCCCATGACTTCTCGTGAGAAGCGAATGTTGTCCAAGCTTCTTTGTATTCAGTTGCTTCAGCGGTAGCAAGGTATGAAGCGTATTCAGCGAATGACTCGTTAAGCCAAAGGTCATTCCACCAACGCATTGTTACTAGATCTCCGAACCACATGTGAGCTAATTCGTGAAGAACAGTAATGATTCTTCTTTCCTTGATGAAGCCGTTCACTGCTCCACGGAAGACATAGGTTTCAGTGATTGTTACTGCCCCTGCGTTTTCCATTGCTCCAGCGTTGAAGTCAGGAACAAATAGCTGGTCATACTTCTCAAAAGGGTATGGGTAATCAAACTGCTCTTCGAAGAAGACGAAACCTTCTTTAGTTTTTTCGAAGATGTAGTCAGCATCAATGTATTTAGCAAGAGATGAACGACCGAATACACCAAGAGGAATAGTTCTGCCATCGCTACTGGTTAGTTCATCGCGCCATTCTGAATAAGGACCTGCGATAAGAGCTGTGATGTATGAAGAAACTCTTGGAGTTGGTGCAAATACCCAAACAGAAGTTCCGTCTCCTCTTTCAACCGGAGCTGGGGTAGGGGAGTTTGAAATCATCTTCCAGTTGCTAGGACCTGTAACAGTGAACTGGAAAGTTGCCTTTAGATCTGGCTGCTCGAAGACTGCAAACATTCTTCTTGAGTCTGGAACCTCAAACTGGGTATAGAGGTAAACCTCGTTGTCCACTGGGTCAACGAATCTGTGCAGACCCTCACCGGTGTGCATGTAAGGGTTATCGCTGACAACTACCAGTTCGTTGTTTGCTTCTAGGTTGTCTAGCTGGATGCGAATGCCATCGGCTACTGAGACATCTAGATCCTTACCGTTTAGGGTTACTCGATGAACCTTCTGGGTGATGGCATCAATGAAGGTAGATGCTCCAACCTGGTTGCTTGTGAACTTGACTGTGGTTGTAGCACCAAAGACTTCTTCACCTCGCATAAGGTCTAGCTCAACGGTGTATGAAGACACTTCCAAAAGTTCGGCACGCTCGGCGGCTTCAATTCGGGTGAGGTTCTCAGCAGGCATTACAACTCCTAGTTCGGGTTTATTTCAATAGCAACTAGCCTAGTATTGACCAACAACACTGCTAGAAGGTTTTTATCAAGATGCGTATTCACATTGCCACAGATCACGCTGGGTTAGAACTCAGCCATTTCCTTATTCAGGAGCTACAGGCTTCAGGTCACGAGGTATTTGACCACGGGCCTAAAGAGTACGACCCACTGGATGACTACCCAAGTTTCTGCATAACCGCAGCGTTAGCTGTAAGAGCCGATGAGGATGCGGGGAATCCTGCACTGGGGATTGTTTTGGGCGGATCAGGTAATGGTGAGCAAATAGCAGCCAACAAGGTTCAAGGTATTAGAGCAGCACTGGTCTGGAACATAGATACTGCCAAGCTTGCTCGCCAACACAATGACGCTAATGTAGTTGCAGTTGGAGCAAGACAGCACTCACAAGAAGAAGTCTTGGAACTTATCAAAGCTTTTATTGCTGAGCCTTTCTCTCAAGATGAAAGACACATCAGAAGAATTGGCAAGATTGCTACCTACGAGCAAACCTCCGAAATCCTTTAGGAAAAGCAAAACCTAAATGCCTGAGGGTCATTCCGTTCAAAGATTTGCCAATGACTTCAACAAGAAGTTCAAAGGTTCAGTTGTTCGTGTCGACTCTCCTCAAGGTCGTTTCTCCTCAGAAGCCAAACTGATTGATGGTCGAATTCTTCTGAAAGCAAAAGCAATCGGTAAACAGATGTTTTTGAAGTTCGATAATGGTTTGACCTGTCGCATTCACTTGGGTATTTATGGAAAGTGGCGATTCACCGAAGACCTCGACAAACTCATGCCGGGCCAAGTTAGGGTTAGGTTTTTCAACGAGCAGTTCCTAGCTGATCTTCGTGGTCCAACTATCTGTGAAGTTATAGACCAGAGGGCTGTCAAAGTGATTGAGAATCGTCTAGGTCCTGATCCAACTAACACTGACCCAAGAGGTTTACAAAAACAAAGATTCATAGAGCGCGTTAGTTCCTCCGCTAGTCCAATCGGAATCTTGCTGATGAACCAAGAAGTCATAAGCGGTATTGGAAATGTCTATCGAGCAGAGATCCTCTTTAGAGCACAGATAAGTCCCCATGCCCCAGGTAAGTCACTGAGCGTTCAACAGATTGAAGAAATCTGGATTGATACGGTGAAGCTCATGAAGGTCGGGGTTGCCACCGGATTTATGACAACTAGAGAAGAACGACTAAAAAAGAGGACTAAGAAGGCTGATCGGAACTATGTATATCAGAGGCAAGGGGAGAGATGTCTTCGCTGCGAGGGAATAGTCCAGATAGAACTAATGGCAACCAGGAAGCTCTATTGGTGCCCTGGTTGCCAGTTCTAAGCCTGTTTCTAGGCCTTGTGGAGCGGGTGACGGGAATCGAACCCGCACAATCAGTTTGGAAGACTGAGACTCTACCATTGAGCTACACCCGCATTTGTGGTTTTGATTCTGCTCTCATACATTCTATGGGTTAGGATTACGGAGGTTGTTTTGTTTTGAATAAATTCAAGATAAAAACCACCGGGGTGTAGCGTAGTGGCTAGCGCGCCTGCTTTGGGAGCAGGATATCGCAGGTTCGAGTCCTGTCACCCCGACCATTTTGTTAAAAATAGGCCGGCTCAAGCCGACCACGTCTAATGGAGCCACTAGTGAAAACCACTGTTGAACGTCTAACCCCGACCAGAGTCAAGCTGAACATTGAGGTAACTCCAGAAGAGTTCAAGCCAAGCCTTGATCACGCATACGAGCACATTGCTGAGAGCGTTAACATTCCTGGTTTCCGTAAGGGCAAGATTCCTGCTGCAATCTTGGACCAGAGAGTTGGTCGTCCAGCTATCTTGGCTCACGCAATCAACGATGGTCTTGACAGCATTTACCGCCAGGCAATTGAAGCTGAGAAACTTCGTCCACTGGGTCAGCCTTCAGCTGATGTTAAGCAGTCACCAGATGAGAAGACTTTCGCTGGAAACCTAGTTGTTGAGATTGAAGTTGAGGTTCGTCCAGAAATTAAGCTTCCTGAATACAAGGGTATGAAGGTTAAGGTTGATGTCATCAAGGTTGACAAGGCAGAAGTAGAAGCTGAAATTGATCGCCTACGTGCACGCTTTGGAACTCTAACTACAGTTGAGCGTCCAGCAGCTAAGGGTGATTTCACCTCTATTGATTTGATTGCAATGGTTGATGGCAAGCAGATTGATCAGGCTCAGAACATTTCTTATGAAATCGGAAGCGATTCACTTCTTGATGGAATTGATGACGCTCTAGATACTCTTACCGCAGGTGAGACAACAACTTTCAAGAGCAAGCTTGTTGGTGGTGACATGGCAGGACAGGAAGCTGAGATCACAGTTACCCTAAACGCTGTTAAAGAACGCGAACTTCCAGCAATCGATGACGCATGGGCTCAGATGGCTAGCGAGTTCGACACAGTCAAGGAACTAAAAGCTGGTCTAGAAGACCAAATCAAGAAGTCAAAGTCTTACACTCAGGGTCTTCAGGCTAGAGAGCTTCTAACAGAAGAACTTCTAAAGCTTGTTGATGTTCCTGTTTCACAGGAACTAATCAACGCTGATGTTGAGCGTCACCTAGAAGGCGAAGGCCGTCAGAAGGACGA
>JBIILH010000070.1:0-5305 GCA_044232765.1 Rhodoluna sp.
CTTCTGCTTCAACCATCATGATTGCAACATCTTCTTTACCGTTTTCGATAACTACGCGACCAGCAACAACCATGTTGAATACTGCACGCTCTAGCTGTGAGTGCTTAGGGAAAGCAACCCACTGACCGTCGATAAGTGCAACACGCACACCACCGATAGGACCTGAGAATGGTAGACCTGCAAGCTGTGTTGACATAGATGCTGCGTTGATAGCAACAACGTCATACATCTCGTCTGGGTGAATTGCCCAAACTGTCACAACAACCTGGATTTCGTTACGTAGACCATCTGGGAAAGATGGACGCAGTGGACGGTCAATTAGACGACAAGCCAAGATAGCTTCTGTTGAAGGACGACCTTCACGACGGAAGAATGATCCTGGGATACGTCCTGCTGCATACATACGCTCTTCAACGTCAATGGTTAGCGGGAAAAAGTCGAACTGATCTTTGGGTGTTTTACCTGCTGTTGTGGCGGAGAAGAGCATTGTCTCTCCATCAATGTATACAGCTGCGGCTCCTTGAGCCTGCTGTGCCAAACGGCCTGTTTCGAATCGGATTACACGCTTACCGTGCTTACCGTTATCGATGATTACTTCTTGTGCTTTAATTTCTGGACCTTCCATGGTCCCTCCTCTGTTTTTTATTCATACGAAAGCGCATGGCAAAGCCCTTGTTTAGGTTACTTTTTGATGCACTTGAGCCCCCGCGACAAAATTTCTGCCCGTTTATATTTGAGGGATGCGCTGGACAACAGTAGAAAAGCTTGGGAAATACGCCCAAGGTTCACAACCGATGACCAGCAAACCTGCCGTTTTGACTCCCCTATAGCCTAACAGAGGCCCCGACATTCACCTATAGGTTGAATGTTTTAGCTATGAATAGCGCCTAGAGGACTGGATTCTCAGGGCCTTTAGGGGCAACACGCTTGTTTCCCTGTTCAAAAGTCTTGGTCTGTCGTGCAGGCATGATCACCTGGACCACAAGAGAAGTAATGAAGATGTATAGAAGACTGAACAAAACCATGAGGATTGAACCGAGTAGGAATTCATTGGCCATCAAGGCGGTTACAAATTCCTGGCTAATCAACTCTGGGTTTTGTAGGTCCTCTTCTGTTATTCCGAGCCGAACCAGTTCGTTTACAAATTGAAATAGGCCAAATGAGAATGGGAAAATACCTGCCGCTGGAAGCAAAAGCCAAACCCATGAGAATCCAGCATCTCTAAGTCTGCGCACGGCTAGGCCAAGTGAAGGCAAAAGAACGGCAAGTGAAAAAACTAAACTTACGGTTTCAAGTGACTGAAATGAACCCAGCACGAGCGATACAAGAAAAGTGAAGAGTATCCAATACCAGTACTCAGGACGTGTGGCTGTTCCCCTAAAATTCGCGTAGTTCTTGAAACCAGCTTTGATTGCACCAACAAAATCCATGATTGACTCCCATCAATTCCTATTACTTTTTAGTTTAGGACTGATATGCAAAAAGCCACCTCCGAAGAGATGGCTTTTTGAATAAAAACAATTAGCGACGTAGGCCTAGTCTTTCGATTAGGTTACGGTAACGAGTGATGTCTACCTTCTGAAGGTAGCCAAGTAGACGACGACGCTGACCTACCATTAGCAGCAGTCCACGACGGCTGTGGTGATCGTGCTTGTGGTCCTTTAGGTGCTCAGTTAGCTCCTTGATGGTCTCAGTTAGAACTGCTACCTGAACCTCCGGAGAACCTGTGTCACCTGGGTGAGTTGCGTACTCGTTGATAATTGCTGTTTTCTTTGATGCGTCCAGTGCCATTTTGTTCCTCTCGGGGCTCGCTGCGCGGCGCTATAAACCTTGTGTCTAAAGCTCTTGGAGATCCGCGGCCGGTTCACGGCAACTTCACAAGCATAGCCAAGAAAGCAGATAACTGCTAGTCGAGGCTTTGTTTAGGACAGGATTGCCCTGATTTTGTCTAGGTCGTTGTTGATTTCAGCTACCAGAGACTCAACGCCATCGAACTTGGCAGCATGTCTAATGAAGTCAACATATTCAACTGTTATGACCTTGTCATAGAGGTCTAACCCTTGAACATCAATTACGTGTGCTTCTAGAAGCCTTGGCACAGCCTCAAAGGTCTCATTTATTCCAACAGATAGCGCTGCCATGTATCGCTCGCCATCGGCATAGAGCCAACCAGCATAAACAGCATCTAGAGGAAGGAACCCTTCAGCTGATCTAGACATGTTTGCAGTTGGGAAACCTATCTGGCGACCGATCTTGAGTCCGTGCTCAATGATGCCTTGGGTCGCATGCAGTCTGCCTAATAGCTTTGCTGCCCCTTTGACGTTTCCTTCAAGAAGGAGTGCTCTAATTCGGCTAGTTGAAACAATCTCGCCATCAACTAGGAAGTGTGGAATGACTCGAACGGCAAAGCCGAGCTTGAGTCCAAGTTCTCTCAGAGTTTCAACATCACCCTGTTGATCAACTCCAAATCTGAAGCCTTCGCCAATAGTTACAACTCTTGCCTTTAGAGCATCTACTAGAACAGTTCTAACAAACTCTTCTGGAGTAAGTTTGGATAGGTATTCATCAAATGGGAGATTCAGAACTAGTTCAATGCCTGCTTCATCAAGTAACTCAGTCTTCTGAGTTGGGCCAATCAATGCTTGAGGTTCAGTACCTGGGCTGAGTATTGAGTGTGGGTGTCTATCAAAGGTAACCACCACTGGTATCAATGAATGCTCTTCAGCGGATTCAATGGTTTCAGCAATTAGTCGCTGGTGACCTAAGTGAATGCCATCGAACTTTCCAATGGTCACAGAAGATTCTGGAAGACCACTAGGGATTTCTTCTTTAGAACTAACAGTTATCATCGCTTCACTCTCCTAACCCACCAGAGTCCAAAAATTGGAAGTAATAGAGGAATAAAACCATAACCCATTCCGTAGTAAGACCAAACGCTTGGATGATCAAAAAGCGAAGGCACTGTAAGGCTCAAAGTTCCGATCATCAAAACACCAGCCAACTCAAACATGAGTGTCTTGTTGGCAAAATCATATTTTCTTTTTGCTAAGGCAAAAGTAGCAACGATGTAAACAACAGCTGCAAGAAGACTTAGCCAATAAGCCAGAGGAGCTTCTTCATATTTTCTGAGAAGTTGATAGCTGGCTCTAACTGATGCGGATAGTGCAAAGACACCATAAATGGCGATGACAACTGTGCCAACGCCTCGACTCTTTACTTTCTCCGTCATAACTCCCAGCCTAACTTGTCAAAAGTGGAGATTAGATTGAGAATCTAATGCCAGTCCAGATCTGCCACATTCGAACCAGCATTACAGCCACAGTAAAGCCCGCTACCCCTAAGACCAAAGTAGACCAACGGGTTCTTTCAATGACGGCCCAGGCAATAGCCGCAGGTGGAACTACCAGTGCAGTAATGATGTAGCCGAAGAACTCAATTGTGTCTCCCTGTGCCTGCTGACCCTGGACAACAAGAACAATAGACACAACAAGCTGAACCAGAAGTAGGGCTTCAACAAGAATTAGTGACCCTACGCTCCACCAAGATGGCGGTCTCTTGATAATTCCAAGAATGAGTGCAAAGGCTCCTGCTAAGGAAGCGAAAGCCAATTGAAAGTTATATCCCCACTCAAGCATTTGCTTCTCCATCATTGAAAACAACTAGTGACTTTAGGCTTTGGTTTCCTGCAGACTCAGCAACTGCCACCAACACACCGAGGCTAGTCAAAGCAGTGATCTCATCCACATGATGAGCAATTCTCTTACCCTGCCTTATGGCTAAGGTTTCCTCAGAGGTGATTTCAAGAGTGGGTAGAACTGACTTCACCGCTTCAACGGATTTCAAGATTGGTAATGACCCCTCAAAGCCTTCGAGCTGGATCGCGTTTTTGACATCGAACGAACCGATACGAGATCTTCTAAGTGAAGTTAGATGACCGCCAACTCCCAGAGCTTCACCTAGGTCTCTAGCGATTGCTCTGATGTATGTGCCACTTGAACAGTCAACAATCACATCAAGGTCGATGAAGTTATCTTCACGGCGTAAATCCCCAATAACATCAAGTCTTGAGATTGTTACTTCTCTTGATTTGAGTTCAAATACTTCTCCAGCACGAACTCTGTCATAAGCCTTCTCACCATTTACTTTGATAGCTGAAACAGCAGAAGGAACTTGCTGGATCACTCCCCTAAGTTTTGCTAGCTCTTGGTTGATTTGATCAAGAGTTACTGAAGCTACTTCTCCAGGAGTTGCAGTCTTTAGGGTTTCACCTTCTTTGTCATCAGTGATAGTTGATGAACCGAGACGAATCGTTGCTTCATAGGTTTTATCTGCACCAACAACAAAGGTAAGTAGCTTGGTTCCTGATTCAATTCCTAGAACCAACAACCCCGTAGCCATTGGATCTAATGTTCCAGCGTGACCAACTTTTTTGGTGCCAGCAAGTTTTCTAACCTTGGAAACAACATCATGACTTGTCATTCCGGCAGGTTTATCTACCAATAACAGTCCAGGCGTAGCCAAAGGTTAGTCTCTGTCTTCTTTATCGATAACTTTTGGCTCTTTGTAAGGGTTCTCCCCTGCGGCAAACTCAGATTCCTTAGCCATCTTCTTCAACTCATTGTCTCTAGCTCTTGCTTGAGCTAGTAGATCATTCATCTGAGCTGCGCTTTCTGGCACATCATCAGAAATGAATTCAATGGTTGGAGTTAGACGAATAGATAGTTGATGACCGACCTCTCCGCGGATTTTGCCACGGTGACGCTCAATCACTTCACTGCTCTTCTTCTGCTGCTCAGTATCGCCAAAGACGGTGTAGTAAATACGTGCATGGGAAAGATCTGGCGTGACACGAACATCAGTGACAGTTACAAAACCTAGATCTGGGTCTTTGACAACCTTCTCTAGAGCTGCTGCAACTAGTACTTTGATTCGTTCAGCCAGTCTTCTTGCTCTAGCTGCATCAACCATTAGACCCTCGGCTTCTCACGCATCTCGTAGGTTTCAATGATGTCCCCTACCAAGATCTCGTTGAATCCTGCAAGACCGATACCACACTCGAAGTCAGTCTTAACTTCGGTTGCATCATCCTTGAATCTCTTTAGAGATTCAATCTTCAGGTTCTCAGCAAGCATCGTGCCATCACGAGAGATACGAGCAAGGCTGTTTCTCTTGATAGAACCTGAGCGAACGATAGAACCTGCGATGGTGCCAACCTTTGAAGACTTGAAGATCTCGCGAACCTCGGCTGAACCAAGAGCGGCTTCTTCGTATTCTGGCTTGAGCATTCCCTTGAGTGATTTCTCAA
>JBIILH010000071.1:0-5254 GCA_044232765.1 Rhodoluna sp.
GGCTCTCAGATCCAAGTGAAGATGAGTGTCATGACTCCTGCAGAACTTGATGCTCTAAAGGTAAAACTTCGTGATGGTCGTGAACCTAAATCCAATCCATTTGCTCTTGGCACTTCAACCAAAGTCTTCCTGATTGGTTCAGGTAAAGGTGGAGTTGGTAAGAGCTCCTTGACTGTGAACCTAGCTGTTGAACTTGCTAAGCAAGGTCATGATGTTGGTGTTCTAGATGCAGACATCTTTGGTTTCAGTATTCCTGCTCAACTAGGAACTACCGATAGACCTACTCGTCTTGATGACATGATTTTGCCCCCTATTGCGTATGGAGTGAAAGTTATTTCTATTGGCATGTTCTTACCTAGTAATGAGCCTGTTGCTTGGCGTGGACCAATGCTTCATAAAGCAGTTGAACAGTTCCTAACCGAAGTTCACTGGGGTCAACTGGATTACCTATTTATTGATATGCCACCTGGTACTGGAGATGTTGCTATCTCGGTTGGACAACTACTTCCTAACGCTAAGAGCATAGTTGTGACCACCCCTCAAGAAGCAGCCTCCTATGTTGCTCAACGAAGTGGTTCAGCAAGCCACAAGATCGGTCAAGAGATCTTCGGTGTTATCGAAAACATGAGTGGGCTAAAAATGCCTGATGGCTCAACTCTTGAACTCTTTGGTTCAGGTGGTGGTCAAGCAGCAGCTGATGCTCTTACCGAGTTCTCCGGAACTTCAGTCTCACTTATTGGACAAGTTCCTCTAAGTGTTGAACTAAGAACTGGCTCAGACTCAGGTAACCCTGTAGTTCGTACCAACCCAGAAGATCCTGCCGCCATTGAGATAGCCAAGATTGCCCAACTACTAATAGATTCCAAGCTTCCACCGGCTAACCGCACCTTGAAAGTCGACATCGCCTAAACTTTCGGGTATGACCGAAACTTACATCGAAGAACTCATCTCCCACCTTGGATCCACTCCAACAACCGTTGGCATCATCAATCCAAACACTGGCAAGGTGTTCTATGAACTACCTCAACACAATGCAGAGCAGGTTGCCTCTGCTGTGAAGGCAGCCAGAGTAGCTCAGAAGGCATGGGGGAAAACTGACCCTAAGGTTCGAGCAAAGTTTCTATACAGACTTCACGATCTGATTCTCAATGAACAAGATGAACTTCTAGATATCGTTCAGCTAGAAACTGGAAAAGTACGAGCTCACGCTTTTGAAGAAATTGCAGGTGGACTAGGTGCTGCTCGCTATTACGCCAAGGTAGGACCTAAGGCTCTGAAGTCAAAGAGCACTCACGCTGGTGTTCCTGTAATTACTAAGACTTGGGTGAACCATGTGCCAGTTGGAGTTGTTGGCGTTATTACTCCATGGAACTATCCCCTAGCCCTGTGCATGCTTGATGTATTACCTGCCCTTATGGCAGGTAATGCTGTGGTTCAGAAATCAGATAACCAAACAACTCTGACTGCGCTAAAGGCAAGACAGATGGCTATCAAGGCTGGATTGGATCCAGCACTATGGACTATCGTCGCTGGTGATGGAGCAACAGTTGGTAATGCACTTACCGATAACGCAGATTACATCGCATTTACCGGTAGCGCTGCAACAGGAAGACATGTTGGGGCAAGAGCCGCTGCCAGATTGATTCCTTTCAGCCTTGAACTAGGTGGAAAGAATCCTCTTATTGTGTTGCCTTCAGCAGATCTGAATGCAGCAGCTGAAGCTTTGATTGGTGGGGCGTTTGGAAGTGCTGGGCAACTGTGTGTCTCTATCGAGCGAGCATATGTTCCAAACAACCTAAAGACTCAGTTTCAGGACATCCTGGCTAAAAAGGTGAATGAGCTAAAGCTAGGAAGTAGCAAAGACTTCAGCCTGGATATTGGGACTCTAACTGGAGCAAACCAGTTGGCTAGAGTTTCAGGTTTTGTTGATGATGCAGTGAACAAGGGTGCAAAGGTTCTAGCTGGAGCAAAGGCTCTTCCTGAACTTGGTCCTTACTACTACGCTCCGACCATCGTTACCGATGTTGATCCATCGATGAACATGTTTGCTAATGAGGTATTTGGTCCTGTTGTTGCCATCTATGGTTACGACACCATTGATGAAGCAGTCGAACTTGCTAACAACACAACAGAAGGTCTAAACGCATCTGTTATTGGAAATGCTCGTGAGGCTAAAAAGGTTGCTGAACGAATCATGGCTGGAACTGTAAACATCAACGAAGGCTTTAGAGCAACATTTGCCAGCCTTGATACCCCTATGGGTGGAATGAAGAACTCAGGTTCAGGTAGAAGAAATGGTGTTGACGGTCTTTTGAAGTACACAGAGTCACAGGCAATTGGTGTTCACAAAGGACTATTGAACTTCCCTAGCCGTGGTCACCAATACAACAGGATGGCTCCGCTACTGAACGTGCTCTCAAGAATTATGAGAAGACTCTAGGTCGCTTCGTTATCAAACGGTGGAGCTTCACCTAGATCTAGTCTTTTTTGGCTTCTAGTTTTTACTTGATTCAAATCTGCGTGCTTCACAGCAGGTGTGTCATCCAAAAGCGCTTCTCTAATGATTCTTCTAGGGTCATACTGTCTTGGATCTAGCTTCTTCCAGTCAAGATCTTCAAAACCTTCTCCTAGTTCGTCTTTCATCTGAGCTTGGGCCGAGTTAGCCATAGCTCTCATCTTCTTGATGAATTGAGCAAATGACCTGGCATAACCTGGCAAGCGTTCTGGCCCCAAAATGAATAGGGCTAGCACCAGCAAGATCATTATCTTTTCGCTGCTAAGTCCAAACACCCTTTTAGGTTACCTGCTTGCCTACCATCTAGAAAGCCAATCCATAGATATGCTCGTCTTAGACCATGATTGACAAGATATCGAGCTGGAAATATACCGAGGAATTCCATCAGGAACCCGAAGTAATTGCCCGTGCTCGGGCTAGAGCAGATGAGATGGGCATAGAGTCCATTACCCCTTCAGTTGGCTCTCTGCTAGCAGTTCTAGTAGCAAGCACCAATGCCAAAGCAATCGTTGAAGTTGGCACAGGAGCAGGAGTTTCGGGGCTCTGGTTACAATCTGGCAGCAAGAATTCAATCCTGGCAAGCATCGACACAGAGACCCAGCATCAAGACTTAGCCAAGACAGCTTTTGAGCAAGCTGGCATTCCTAATTCAAGACTTCGAATGATAAACGGTAAGTCCAGTGAGGTTCTAGTAAACCTAGCCGATGAGGCCTATGACCTAGTTCTACTTGATGGCGACATCGAATCTCTATTGACCCAGGCAAAGGAAAGCCTGCGCCTTCTAAGAGTTGGTGGCATCTTGGCCATCCCTCACGCTTTATGGAGAGATCGAGTCCCTGACGAAGTCCTTAGAGATGACAACACTGAAGAATTCAGAACTGTCCTAGATTTCATCAATCTAAGTGGTCTATTCATCACATCACTAAGCACCAGCGGTGATGGATTACTAATAGCTGCCAAGAAATAGATAAGAAAAAACCACCTGATTACTCAGGTGGTTTTATTCAAAGACTTGATTAGCGCTTCTTGATTCCAGCCAAAACCTTCTTCAGCTGATCTACCTCATCATCATTAACTGAGATAACTAGTCGACCGCCGCCTTCTAGAGGAATACGCAAAACTATTAATCCGCGAGCTTCGCGCTCGGCTTCCATTGGACCGTCACCGGTACGAGGCTTCATTGCTGCCATTAGAGACTCCTAGATACTTGGAACTTCTATTAAACCACGCTTTGGGGTCGAAAATAATGCCTGTTGGAAACCTCAGGTATCCATTTGATTACTTTTTTAGGCTGAAAGCCAATCAGAGAGCGCCTTCTCACACGCGTAAATCTGGTCAATCTCCACACCTTCATCGTCCGCATGGGCCTTATTTGGGTCTCCAGGGCCGAAATTCACGGCAGGGATGCCAAGGGCACTAAATCTAGCCACATCTGTCCAGCCATACTTAGGGAAAGGAACTGTCCCTGTCGCAGCCACGAAAGCAGCTGCCTCAGGAAGATCTAGCCCAGGTCTTGCTCCATCGGCAAAGTCCGTTACTTCTAGCTCAAAGCCAGCAAATAGTTCTCTTAGGTGAGCTTCAGCATCAGCGCTACTCTTACTTGGAGCAAAGCGATAGTTCACAGTAATCAGTGCTTCATCGGGGATAACGTTGGCTGCTATTCCTGAGTTCATTAGAACTGCATTCAAGCTCTCTCTATAGACAAGTCCATCTACTTCCACTTCTTGCGGAACATAGTCAGCCAAGATAGCTAGTGGCTTAGCTGCTTTATGAAGAGCATTCTCACCCATCCAAGGTCTAGCTGAGTGAGCCTTCACACCAGATAGTTTGATGACTGCTCTTAGGGTTCCATTACAGCCACCCTCGACCCTTGCATTGCTAGGTTCACACAGAACAGCGAAGCTGCTCTCTAGAAGTTCTGGTCTATTACGAGCAATACGACCAAGGCCATTTAGTGCTGAATCTACCTCTTCATGGTCATAGAAGACCCAGGTAACATCAACGTTTGGAGCGACTAGTGCTGCTGCAAGCTTCAGCTGAACAGCTACACCTGCCTTCATATCCACTGTTCCTCTGCCCCAGAGAACATGAGATCTCTCAAGATTGATGAGTTTGGTAGGTAAGTTATCGGCTACTGGCACTGTGTCGATGTGTCCAGCGATAACCACTCTCTTGTCTCTTCCGAGGTTTGTTCTAGCGATGATGGCATCAGCATCACGAATAACCTCTAGATGGCTATAAGCCTTCAGGGCAGATTCAATGGCATCAGCCAGTTCCTTCTCATTACCTGAGACAGACTCGATGTCACAGATGACTCTGGTTAGGTCAACAACATCGCTTTTTAGGTCAAGATTTACACTCACCTTACGAGCCTACTTGTAACCTTGTAGGGATGAATAATTTAGACGCACCTACAAAAGCCTGGGGCATGGGCCTAGCTACCATCGCAGCCGATGGCACCATCTTGGATACCTACTACCCAAAGCCTCATCTAGGGCCAGTTCCAACCGGTGATGAGGTCTACCTCATGGATAAGAACTTTGATGCTCTAATCGGCAAAGACCCGAGAAGAAACGTTGAGGTTAAAGCAGTTAGAACAGAAATCAACCTTGCTGATCCTGTTTCATCTACCCCTGACGCTTACCTAAGACTTCACTTACTTTCCCATCTACTAGTGAAGCCAAACACAATTAGCCTTGAGAACCTCATGGCTCATCTGCCTATCGTGGCATTCTCATC
>JBIILH010000072.1:0-5234 GCA_044232765.1 Rhodoluna sp.
ACAATCACTCAGACCCAAGCTGAGATTGAAGCAGAGTTCTACAAGATCGCTGAAGACTCATGTGCAAAGGGTCAAGCCGAAGGACTTGTTGAAAGATTTATCAATGATGTCCCATCTCGAATCATTGCAATATCTAAAGAGGACGCGTACTTGGATTACAGTGCGATCTACATTGACAACAAAGGCGTTGCTCAAGTTCTATACGAATTAGAAACAACAGCATGTGGTCCTGGCTACCTAATCTCAATGATGGAAGAAGCTAACCAAGGTAACACCGGAGATTACGAGCACTATGTAAAGAAAAACGAAGATGGAACTTTTGTTTGGACACAGGCTACCTATACAGAAGAAGGCTCAATGCTTAAGGACACCATCTTTGAAGTAGCAAATGGTCTCTTAGTAAAAGCAACTCCTGAGGATGTTAAGAACACTAGGGGGCTTGAGTACGGACCTGTTTCAGATGTTGACATGCAGGCTCTAAAAGATGCTGTCGATGCAGAGCTGGAGAGACTGAACCAGTAACTAAACAGTTACTGGCTGAAGACCTCTAAATCTTCTTCTAATAATTAAGGCTGCAACTACTAACACCAGTCCACATAAAACAATTGTTAGTCGTATTCCAACTGCTGCGGCGACAAAACCAATAAGAGGTGCTCCTAGGGGTGTTCCACCCATAAAGATCATCAGGTAAATACCCATTACTCGACCACGCAGAGCGTTAGTTGTATTGCTCTGCACATAGGTGTTTGCTGAGATGAGAGTTAAGAGTGCTGTAGCTCCCATTAGAGGAAGCATGATGGCAAACAACAATGGGTTAGGTAAGTACGCAGAGAGCATAAGAAGAACACCAAACAATGTTGCCCCGAAAAGGATGTTTTTGGTTGTTCTCTTCTTTTCAAGTCGTGCAGCAATAAGAGCACCAGATAAGGATCCAATTGCCAAGATACTTCCAAGCGCACCAAACTGGTCAGCCTGCATTCCAAACTCTTTAGTTGCCATGAGTGCAATAAAGATTTGGAAGTTCAAACCAAATGTTGTTGTGAAGAAAACAGTCAACATCACCAACATCAGGTCAGGTCTGGACCTTACATACTTGAAAGCCTCAGCCAACTTATTGTCTCTAGCCGGCTTGGCCGTGATGTGTAGGTCCCTATCTCGAAGGAACAGCAATGTGGTCACCATGAATACATAGGTGGCTGTGTTTATAAGAAAAGACGGACCTGTTCCATAGAAGAAGATCAGATAGCCACTCAGTGCTGGACCAACTAAACGTCCCACGTTGAAATTAGCTGAGTTCAAACTCACTGCGTTAGCCAAATCATCTTTACCAACTAGTTCAGATGTGAAGCTAACTCTGATTGGTGAATCAATAGCGGTGAAGACTCCAAGTGCTAGAGCTAAAACAAACACATGCCATAACTGAACTGAGCCAGCGATGACAAGTAAACCTAGAATCACAGATGTTAAAGCAGCACCAGTGTTAGTAAGAATTAATAGTTTTCTTTTACTAAAGCGATCAGCTAGTAGCCCACCGTAAAGACTCAGCAACATGGCTGGGAGGAATTGAATAGCTGTGACAAGACCCAGCATCGCTGCGTCTTTGTTAGTGAGCTCTAGAACCAACCAGTCTTGAGCAACTCTTTGACTCCATGTACCAATGTTGGACATAGCGTTGGCTGGATAAAGTATGCGGAAGTTCCGATGTTTGAATGAACGCAACGTTGAACTTTTAGCCACCAGTCAAATCTACTTGGCTTATCTCGGTGTATCTTGACTTTATGAAGATTAGACAGATTTCAATTGGCTGCCAAGACATCGAGAAGGCTCAAGCTTTCTATTCGCAACTACTTGGCCAGGAACCAACAGTAGTATTCCCAGCACCTGGAATGATTTTCTATGACCTTGATGGAACTCGACTGCTTATTCAGCGCGGGGGAGGCTCATCATTGTTTTACCTTCAAGTTGAAGACGTGAAGCAAGAGATCGAAAGACTAAGAAGCCTAGGAGTCAAAGTCTCTGAAGAACCGCACATAGTTTTCCCTGATCCTCAAGGACTATTCGATAAGCCAGGTAATGAGTGGCTAGCCTTCATTGAAGATTCTGAAGGCAACCCTGTTGGGTTAATGAGCAGAGAAGTAACTAACTAACGAATGCAAAAAGGGCCCGACTAAACAGCCAGACCCTTTTTGATTTAAGTCTTTACTTAGCTTCTTTTTCTCTGCTTAGAGCAATACCTAGAGCACCTAGGGCTCCAACTAGAACACCAAATGCAGCAAGTGTGCTTGAAGCCGTTTGATCATTAGGTGTTGCACCAGACTTGGTAACACCACTCTGATACATCAACGTTTCATCAACAGTACCTTCGTCAACAACTACGCCTTCGCCTTCTTCGCCAGTTACTTCATATGGAACTGCGTCGTAGCAAGCTTTTAGTTCGTTGCCATCTGGGTCTGTGCTAACTGTGCAGTCTCCTCCATCAACAGGAATTTCTTCTCCGTCAGCCGGCATCGGCTCCATCAAACCTCTTGCACAAACATCTGTTCCATCTTCTGTGGTCCAGCATGAGTCGATTGGCTTAACGTCAACACTTTCTTCAGGTGTCTCAATTGGTTCGCATGTGTACATAGGATCCGGGAATTCACCCTCAACAGCTACATAACCTTCTGCACATGATGTAGCCATGCTTGAGGTAGCAGACGCTGTTAGGAAGCCGGCAGCAAAAAGAACTGCGATTGCAATCTTTGAAATCTTCATGTTTGTCCTTCTGTCTCTGTAACTAGTTAATGTCAGGTACTTAGCGTTTCTGACACTTTTACTTGCAAAGCAAAATCAACTGGCTACTTATTTCTAGCCTAAAGGAGATTTAGTAACATTTGGGTTGAGTTAAACTGGGAATCCACCTAATTTTCCACAGAAAGCAACCATGCCAGAAGACAGACTTATTTGGTCCGAAGAGTTCAATAGTGGAGAAGGATCAGCTCCAGACCCAAAGGTTTGGGGTAGAGATCTTGGTGATGGAACATCCCACGGGATACCTGGTTGGGGAAACAATGAACTTCAGGTCTACACAGCAGAGAATGCCTTTGTTAATGCTCAGGGTCAGTTGGAACTAGAAGCACAGCGAGTAACTGACGCTTCAGCAGGAGAGGCCTATTACGGTCCAGCAGAGTGGACAAGTGCAAGGTTAGTTACTAAGAACAAACTGCACTTCCAGTACGGCAGATTAGCCATCAAAGCCATGGTTCCAGCAGGAGCAGGGCTATGGCCAGCATTCTGGATGTTGGGTGACACAATGGATACTGAAGGTTGGCCTTTAGCTGGCGAGATAGACATTATGGAGTGGGTTGGCAAGGCTCCTCTAGAAGCTCTTGGAACCCTTCATGGGCCTGGCTACTTTGGTGATCATGGTTGTGGCGGGAAGCTAGTTTTTGATGAAACTTTAGCTGGAGAATGGCATGAGTTCTCTATCAACTGGAAACCAGGACAGATTAGCTGGTTTGTGGACGATAAAGAGTACTTCTCAGCAACTCCTGAGAGCGTAGCCCCGAACAAATGGGTCTACGACCACCCTTTCTACATCCTTCTAAACCTGGCTGTCGGCGGCAATCTAGGAGGTCCTTTGGATTCTGCACTGCCTAACTCCAACAAACTGCTGGTGGAATACATCAGATTCTATGAATTTGAGGGCTTTGGTGAACTCTTTGAAAAATAGCCTGACAAACTGCGGAGAGTTTGTGCATGTTCCCAATTATGTGTATAAAGTGTGTATTGGATGCAAGTGCATGGGGCTTCAAGGAGCAGGTAGTTAACGGCAAATGGTTCAAAAGCAATCAGCAGAAAACATTCAATCAGCTTGGAACTGGTTCGTATCTAAGTACGAAGCAAGAGGCTACAAGTCCCTAAACCAGTTCGCAATCGCCACAGGAATGCAGAAGTCAAGCTTGAGCAGATATTTCCACCTAGAGCGAGAGATCCCATCTGGCACAGTTGGAAGACTTTGCCAAGAACTAAAGGTATCTCCAGAAGAGCTTCTAAAGGCTGTTGGAGCTTTGGGTTGGCCGGCTAAGCCTAAGCGCAACCGCGGATAAGTAGATTCCTGCCAATAGGCACAACAGCCCGACAGTAGTCAGGGTCTGACCAGAGACGTACCACATGCTCAAATAGTTCTGGCTTCAGGTGCTGCTTACAATTTTCACTAAATTCATCGACTCTTTGACCCATTTGAATGGTGATACGAGGTCTGTCGAGCTCAATCTCGGTCTCCACGCTGTCTACTCGAGGCTTTTTCTGCGGGAGAATCTCTATTTGAATATCGCCCCAAGGTTCTAAAGCCACTGGCTTTCGGTCGATCTTCATCTCAGGATCTGCCGGCCAGGCCTCATCTAGATGTTCAATTAGCTCAGGATTGAGAAGCTCTTTGAAATTCTCGTGGAAGTCAGATTTCAGAGGCCCCAATTTCATCCCCGCTGGAACAAGAATCTTCATTACTTTCGGCTCAGGCCAGGCTACTTTGATCTTTCCAGCAGCCGGTATCTCGAACGATGTTACGGTCTCCCCACGTGCCAACAGAACCTCTGTATTCATGCCCACCTATAACTTAGAGCTCAGATATCCCCGATTGGAAACATCTGAAACATTCTAAGGTCTGGCACCGACATTGACGGAGATATAAGCGTTATTTCGGCTGTTTAGAGTCGTGCGAGAATGATTACATGACAAATACAACTCACATCGCAACCCTAAACACTAACCACGGAGCCATAAAGATCAATCTTTTCGGCCTAGACGCCCCAGTTACAGTTGCCAACTTCGTTGGCCTGGCTGATGGCACTAAAGAGTGGACTGACCCTCGCACAGGAGCTAAGCACACAGACAAGCCCCTATACAACGGTGTTATCTTCCACCGCATCATTCCTAACTTCATGATTCAAGGTGGAGACCCAACAGGAACTGGAATGGGTGGCCCTGGTTACAACTTCAAAGATGAAATCAGCGAGCAAAACTTCAACGAACCTTACAAGCTAGCAATGGCTAACGCAGGACCTGGAACCAACGGTTCTCAGTTCTTCATCACTGTTGCAGATACTTCATGGCTATATGGCAAGCACACTGTCTTTGGAGAAGTAGCAGACGATGCTTCTAAAGAAGTAGTTGACAAGATTGCTGCAGTTAAAACTGGAGCTCAGGATAAGCCACTAGAGCCAGTTGTAATTGAGAGCATCTCAATCGAAACA
>JBIILH010000132.1:0-15727 GCA_044232765.1 Rhodoluna sp.
CTGTTCCAGTACCTATTGAGTAGTAGGGAAGTGTTGATAGATCAGTGTCGGTGACACCTTGCAAAATCTTTGTAGCGTTTGGACCCTGGATAGCTAGAAGTGCATAGTCATCACTCTTGTCTTCAACTCCATTGAATTCAAGTTCTTTTGCTCTGCTCTTGAGGGCTGCAACTACTACATCTCTGTTTCCAGCATTAGCAATGACAAGTAAAGATTCATCGGCTAGTCGATAAACAATTAGGTCATCGATGATGCCGCCATCTGCATTGCAGATCAAAGAGTATTTAGCTTTGCCGTTTTCAATCAGGGAGGCTTGTCCTACCAAAGAGTAATCAAGGAAAGCAGCAGAGCCTTCTCCATTGACAAAGATCTCGGCCATGTGGCTAATGTCAAAAAGTCCTGCATTGGTTCTCACTGCCTCATGTTCAGCTAGATCGCTTGAGTATCTAACCGGCATGTCCCAGCCCCCGAAATCGGTAAAGCTGGCACCAAGACGGGCATGTTCAGCGTGTAAAGGGGTTTGAGGCATATGGCTAATTTACGGCAGTTTTGGATTGGGTTTTGACCCCACGCCGAAACCTTAAAGAGCAGGCTGCTGCTGGGTGATGCAGTGGATTCCGCCACCCCTATCGAAGATAGGCCTGGCATCTATGAGCCTTATCTCGCGACCTGGATAGACATCCTCGAGGATACCCTTGGCTAGCTGATCGTTTGGATCATCAAAAGCACACAACAAAACAGCATCGTTCAGGATGTAGTGGTTGATGTATGAGTAGTCCACGAAGCCAAGTTCGTCTTTGAGGAGTTTTGGTGCAGGGACCTTCACAATTCGAGCATTTGTCTGTTCTTCCAGGCGAGCAATAACCTCATGGGTTACTGAGCTATCTGGGTGAGAAGAATCTTGCTGGTCATGAACGAGGAGAGTGTTCTCATCTGCGAAGCAGGCCACAATGTCAATGTGTCCTTTAGTGCCAAAGGTTTCATAGTCTCTAGTGAGTCCGCGTCTAATCCAGATGACCTTGTCTGTGCCAAGTTTTGAATTGAGTTCAGCTTCAACTTCAGATCTTGACCAGTCAGGGTTTCTTTCAGAACCAAGTTGAACTGTTTCGGTGGCAAGTAGAAGGCCTGCTCCATTGGTGTGGATTCCGCCACCTTCATTAACCATTTCACTCTTGATGATTTCAACATTCACGTGGTTAGCCATAAATGAAGCAACCTTGTCATCCAGTTCATATTGAGACCAACTCTGGGCACCCCATCCATTGAAGACCCAGTCGATAGCTCCAAGTGAATTAGTTTCACTGTTCACAACAAATGTTGCACCGCTATCTCTAATCCAGCTGTCATCAAGTTCACACACCACAAGTTCTATGTCTTTCGATAGATACTTCTTAGCTGTCGCCAGATGTCTTTCATTAACGAGAACTGTTACCGGTTCATATTCGGCTGCAGTGTTTGCTACCGCTGACCAAGCAAGGAAGGCATCTTCTTCTTGGGCATAATCAGCAGCTGGCCAAGCAAGCCAAGTTCTTTCATGTCTTACCCATTCACCGGGCATCTTCCAATTCACTGTAAGTCCTCTGTTGTGTTTTGATTCACTCCGGCAATACCGCCGTCAATGCCATCGCCTGAGTCTGTTCTTTCATTCACCACTGGCTTCACAAGAACCTCATAGGTATCTGGTCTTCTAGTTGCTAGGAATGGGAAGAGATCTAACCAGTCTCTTCTTTGATCTAGATCAAGATCAGCAATAAGTACTTCGTCTTCATCTCTTGATGCACTTGCAAGTACTCGACCATAAGGGTCAGAGATGAATGAACTGCCATAAAAGTTCAAAGCGCCTTCATTGCCCCAGCGGTTAGGAACAATCATGAAGGTTCCATTGGCAATGCCGTTACCCACGATTACCTGTTTCCATAGGGGAGCTGTATCAAAATCTGGATGATCTGGCTCTGATCCAATTGCCGTTGGGTAAACCAACACTTCAGCCCCTGCTAATGAATAGGCTCTGGTAACCTCAGGAAACCATTCATCCCAGCAAGTAGGAAGTCCAAAGCTCGCTAATGTCGCGTCATCGCCAACTTCTAGTTCATAGACCGGATAACCATCTGGAGTATTAGGTCCAGGAGCAAAGTATTTGTCTTCGTAGTACCCAGCTGTAACTGGAATGTGGAGTTTAGGAGTGTAGGCAATTAGTTCACCAGCAGGGTTGACCATTATGGCAACGTTTGTTCCTCTGCCATCTTCTAGCTCTGTGTCTTCATAAAGCGAAGCATGGACATAGATGCCATATTTCTCAGCTGCTGCCTTAGCAAATTGAAAAGTCTTACCTTCAAGATCTTCAGCAATAGCGGAAGGCTTGCCTGCAGGTAGCTTGTCCGCTGGATATCTACTGAGAGTCAATTCAGGCAAGAAAACCATTTGAGCTCCAGCCTCGCTGGCTAACTCAATACCTCTGTTGAGGTTCGCTAGATGGGTTGCTTCGTCTTTATCCCAGTGCATCTGAGCTAGAGCAACTCTGATTGGCTTTCTAGTTTGCTCTTTGACACGACTAAGAGATGCAAGAGCAGGAGCGATAGTTACTTTCATTTACCTTCATCCATTGAATCTAGGAGAGCGACAAGTAGTTTCAATTCTGTTCTAGGGTTCACAATTGCAAAGCGTGCATTGGGCTTGCCGTTATGTGAACTAGGCACAACAAAGCCAAGCTCTTGCTTCAAGATGCGATCAGACCAGGATTCGTAATCGGAGAGCTTCCAGCCTTCTTTTTCAAACACAACAATGGATAGTTCTGGTTCTCTCACTAGCTTGAGACTCGGTCTTTTTCTGATTACATCAGCTATTTGATGAGCTAATTTGATGTTCTCGGCAATGGCAGTTCTATATGCTTTCACACCATAGGTAGCAAGAGAGAACCAAAGTGGTAATCCTCTAGCTCTTCTAGTTAGGTTGTAGGCGTAATCACTTGGGTTGAAATCGCCACCATCGGTCAAAGTATCTAGATACTCACCGTGTTGAGTATGAGCAGCTGCTGCAAGAGCTGGCTTTCTATAAACCAGAGCACAGCAATCAAAAGGAGTGAAGAGCCACTTGTGTGGGTCAACAATGAATGAGTCTGCTTTCTCAGTTCCTTTGAATAGGTGCTTACTTGCTGGATCTAAGATTCCAGCAAGACCATATGCACCATCAATGTGATACCAAGCACCAAGTTTCTTGGCAGCTGAACCAACTTCATCTAGTCGGTCGACTATTCCGAAGTTAGTTGTTCCTGAGGTAGCAACAACGGCAAAGAGTCCATCTTTGATTTTCTTAGCTGCTTCCAATACAGCTTTGCCTGTGAGTCTTCCTTCAGAATCAACTTCAGCTAAGACAACGTCAATATCCATAACTCTTGCTGCTGCTTTGAGTGAAGAGTGTGATTCTTTAGAGGCAATGATGGACCAACGCTTCGGAAGTTTTAGTCCGGCTTTCTTGCGGTTGTTGATTGCTGTGTGTCTTGCTGTTACTAGAGCAGAGAGATTACCTAATGAACCACCTTGAACAAAAACTCCACCAGAAGTTTTTGGTAACCCCACTTCTTTAGCTAGCCAAGCTAGTACCTCATTCTCTGCAAAGACAGCACCTGATCCTTCCAGCCATGAACCGCCATAAACAGAGGTTGCTGAAACTACTAGATCAAATAGTGTTGCTGCTTTTGTTGGAGCCACTGGAATGAAACTTAGGTAACCAGGGTGATCAGTTGAAATACAGGCAGGGGCTAAGACATCTTCAAATACTTTTAGGGCTTTCTTGCCACCCAAACCTTTTTCAGAGATTGTGTTGCTGGCGTTCTTCTGAAGAAACTTTAGAGTTTGTGGACCATCTAGGGGAGCAGGGTCTAAAGCCATTCTTTCGCGTGCATAGTTGATTACATCTTCACGAAGGGCAACAGTTTCAGGAGTTGAGCTGTGCATTTTTGCAGCGGCTTTGTTAGTCATTATCTAACCCTTGAGATGGCTTACGACGTTTAGCAATTGAGAATACAAATCCAAGCACGCAGACTACAAAGAGAACTATTGATCCGATGTTTCTGCTCTCAGCAATAGAAGCACATGAAGTCCAGTCATCCTGTTGCGGCACAGTGCAGTAGTCAGGGCTGAAGAATCCAATTGCTGAGGCAAGAATTCCCACCAGAGCAACGGTGGCAATCATTGCTAGAGAGTTGTTGCTGATTTCACGCTTAGACATTTACACCTTTATAGAGCTGGTTCTAGAAGTTTCAGCAAGGACGATTCCCGCTACCACTATTAAACCGCCAATTACCTCAAGAGTTGTCATTGATTCATTCAGCCAAGCCCAAGCAAAGACCGTTGCAAAGACAGTCTCAGCAGTGGCAATGACACCAACGGCTGTAGCCGATAGGTTCCCTAGGGCTATGTAGTCCAAGAGCATTGGGACAAATGAACCCATGATGCCAATCCAAAGAAGCCCTGCCCATACTGGCATCTCGATGCCACTCAGGTTTCCACCCAGATTGAAGTCAAGATTTATGTCAATTGCCTTGCCTGGATTGATCAGGTTCATAATTGCCCAGAACACAGCTGCAACAGCAAAGGTATAAAAGAGCGTAGACATAGCATCACGCTTACGTTGGGTGTGCTCACCAATCAGGAAATAGATGCTGAGGCAAGCAGCTGCCATAAATGCCCAGGCAACACCCACGGGGTTTAGTTCTGAGTTCCAGAGATTACTAACAATTGCAAGTCCAACTAGAACGGCGGCTATGCCAAACCAAAGTCTTGGACGAACCTTCTCTTTGAATAAGAGAAGAGAGACAAGAGGAACAATCACGATCGCTGTGTATTCAATTAGGAGGGCCACACTGATAGGCAGCAAGCTGACAGCATTTGAGTAAGACCACTGCATCAAGGCAATGCCGAAGATTCCATAGAAAACCAGAACAGGGAATTCCTTCTTGGTTACTTTGAATGCCTTTTTGTTGGTGAAGAGAAGAATGACACCGGCTATAACGGCGGTGAAGGTAGCTCTAAAGAGCACTAATTGCTCTGGAGTGATTTCTGTTCCGAGAATGATCTTGACGCTAGAGGCATTGAAGCCGAACATGAGGGCTGCAAAAGATACAGCAGTAATCCCAACTGCTGGGTTTCGCTTGGCTACTCTGCTCACCTAATAACCCTAGGCTAGAGACATGACTGAATATGTACTTGCCGGTGGCTGTTTCTGGTGTCTCGATTCCTCTTTTTCCCAATTCAAGGGAATCATCGATGTTGAGTGTGGTTATGCCGGTGGGCATACAGTCAACCCAACCTATGAAGAAGTTTGCAGTGAAAAGACAGGCCATGCAGAGGTTGCCAAGGTTATCTTTGACGAATCAATCATCAGCTCTGAAGTGGTACTGGATCTTTACTTCACTGTTCACGATCCAAGGCAGCTAAACCGTCAGGGAAACGACATTGGTTCTAGCTACAGATCAGCAATGTTCTATCAAGGTGATGAACAAAAAGAGATATTTGAAAAAGCACTAGAGCGAGCAGGGCAGATGTGGGATGGCGAGATCGTAACCACATTGCAGCCGCTTGAAATCTTCTGGGCAGCAGAGGAGTATCACCAGGACTACTTCTCAAAGAATCCAGGTAATGCCTATTGTCAAAGTGTTGTTAGCGGCAAGATGGCAAAGACCCGAGCCTCTTTCACTGAGTACCTCAAGTAATTTCTTGGCTGTGGAAAACTAAAGCAGCAATTTAGTTTTCTTGGCAATCTTTCTGAATCAGTTATGAATACTTTTCAGAAAGGCAACAAATGTCAGATCAATACAGCGTCACAGGACTAGTGGCAACAACTCCAAGACATCTAGTCACTCAAGACGGTTTACCAATAACTTCATTTCGACTAGCTGCTTCACTTCGTAAATTCGACAGAACACTAAATAGATGGGTCGATGCGGAAACCAACTGGTTCACGATTACTTCTTTCCGGCAGTTAGCAGTCAACTCATCTATGTCAATCTCCAAAGGTGATCGCATTCTGGTTATGGGAAGACTCAGAGTTAGAGACTGGGATAACGGTGAGCGCGCAGGAACTTCCGTTGAACTAGAAGCGGAAAGCATCGGTCACGACCTAGTTTGGGGTTCAACTACCTTCACTAGAACAGTGAAATCCCAGGAGAGCGACCAAGAGGCAGCTCCAGCACCTGATGATGTTGAAATAGCGCAAGTTGCTCCTGCCACCTCAAAAGGTAAAGAAAAGGCTCTAGCCAATAGCTAGTAGATAGAATCCAGCAGCCTCTTGCCCTAACGTCCAGCTGCTGGTGTGCGACACTCACCTTCAACAAGCAAGATTAGGAACCTGACCCCTAATCACCTTCGGATATACTTATCTCCGAGCGAACTTGATTGTGAGTGTCGCATTTATCTTCTAAAGGACCAAAAATGGCTGAATTCATCTACCAAATGCACAAGGCCCGCAAGGCTCACGGGGACAAGGTCATCCTGGATGATGTGACCATTGCTTTCTACCCTGGGGCAAAGATTGGTGTTGTTGGGCCTAACGGTTCAGGTAAGTCAACAGTTCTAAAGATTATGGCGGGAATGGACACACCTTCTAATGGTGAAGCTAGATTGTCTCCAGGCCACACAGTTGGAATCCTTCTTCAAGAGCCACCTCTCAACGAAGAGAAGACAGTTCTTGGAAACGTAGAAGAAGCTGTTGCCCACATCAAGTCAAAAGTGGATCGTTTCAACGAGATCAGTGCTGAGCTTGCTAACCCAGAAGCTGATTACGAGACTTTGTTGGAAGAAATGGGCAAGCTGCAAGAAGAGATTGACCACCTTGATGCTTGGGATCTAGATAACCAGCTAGAGCAGGCTATGGATGCCCTTCGTTGCCCTCCAGGGGACACAGCAGTTACCCATCTTTCCGGTGGTGAGCGCAGAAGAGTTGCTCTTTGTAAGTTGCTTCTAGAAAAGCCAGACCTACTTCTTCTAGATGAGCCAACAAACCACCTAGACGCTGAATCAGTTCTATGGCTTGAGCAGCACCTAGCTAAGTACCCAGGCGCTGTCTTGGCAGTTACTCACGATAGATACTTCCTAGATAACGTTGCTGAATGGATTCTGGAACTAGATAGAGGACGTGCTTACCCTTACGAAGGTAACTACTCAACTTATCTAGAGAAGAAGCGTGAGCGTCTAGAAGTTCAAGGTAAGAAAGATGCCAAGTTAGCAAAACGTCTTGGCGATGAACTTGATTGGGTTAGGTCTTCTGCTAAAGCTCGACAGACTAAGTCGAAAGCTCGTCTTGCACGCTATGAAGAAATGGCAGCAGAGGCAGATAGAACTAGAAAACTAGACTTCGAAGAAATCCAGATTCCACCTGGCCCAAGACTTGGATCTATTGTTCTTGAGGCCAAGGACTTGCAAAAAGGTTTTGAAGGAAGATCTCTAATTAGCGGCCTAACTTTCTCTCTTCCAAGAAACGGAATTGTTGGAGTCATTGGACCTAACGGTGTTGGTAAATCAACATTGTTCAAAACCATTGTTGGTTTAGAGCCACTAGATGGGGGAGAGCTAAAGATTGGAGAAACAGTAAGCATTTCTTATGTTGACCAATCACGTGGTGGCATTGACCCAAACAAGACTTTGTTTGAAGTTGTTTCTGACGGTCTTGATTTCCTTCAGGTTGGAAACGTAACTGTTCCTTCAAGAGCATATGTTGCGGCCTTCGGATTCAAAGGACCAGATCAGCAAAAGCCAGCAGGAGTCCTATCCGGTGGTGAGAGAAACCGTTTGAATCTAGCTTTGACATTGAAGCAGGGTGGAAACCTATTGCTTCTCGATGAGCCAACAAACGACTTGGATGTTGAAACCCTTGGTTCACTTGAGAATGCTCTGTTGGAGTTCCCTGGCTGTGCTGTTGTTATCACGCACGATAGATGGTTCCTCGACAGAGTTGCATCACACATCCTTGCCTATGAAGGCACAGACGATAACCCTGACCAGTGGTACTGGTTCGAAGGTAACTTCGAAGGCTATGAAGAGAACAAGATTGCTCGTCTAGGACCAGAGGCTGCTAAACCTCATCGTTCAACCTATAGAAGATTGACTAGAGACTAGTCCTTGTCGATGAGAAATAGTTTCGTTTTATCAAGCAATGCAGATGTTGTAGATCTTGGCAAATACCTAGATAGAGCTAATCGAATGGACCCTAAAGGTGCTGTTCGACTTAGAGCTTATGGTGATGTGCTAACTGTTTACGTTGCTCCTATCTTTAGCGGCGACTATGAGGAAGATTCACCAATAGTTCTTGGGCTAAGAACCCTTCAGCTAGCGGAGGCAACCGAGTTTGACCTAACAGTTTTGATTTCAGATTTGCTAGCAAGAGTGAACTCTGTTGCTGCAGGTGAAGTGCAAGAAGAGCAACTAAGCCTTTCAGATCGTCTACTGAACCTAACTGGCAAAGGTCCTTCTAAAGAGAATCAGATTTACTTAGATTTTGATTTGGTTGAAGTTTCTTGGAGCACGGAGACCCCAACTAGAACTGGATGGGAGTTCGGTGGAGAAATACCGGAATCTGAACTAACCGAGATTGCTCGTAAGGGAATCGCTGAAGTTTCTGAAACTCTTCCATCATCAGTTGGTGGGCCTATCGCTGCTCGAGTGAGAAGTGAGATATGGGGAAGAGCTTTTGACTATAAATTCCCATTACCAATGGGTTCAGCATTTGTTGCTGCTGGTTTAGGTTTTCTCACTGAAGGTGAAATTGTGCCTTGGTATGTTTCTGGTGACTGGGTGAGACTAAGTTCTGAGCACGGACACGTGCTTGCTAGATTCGCGAAAGACTACGTACCTCTAAAGGCTTAGTCATCCATTGTGTTGAGCATGGCTGTTGCTGCTCTGTCGAGATAAGCCCACATCTGAGCATGATACAAATCAGGTAGTTCTTGGTCTACAAGGGCAGCTTCCATGTGCGTAAGCCATGCTGCTCTTGCTGCAGGATTGATTTTGTATGGCTGGTGTCTCATGCGAAGACGAGGGTGTCCTCGTTGCTCTTGATAGGTAGTAGGCCCACCCCAGTACTGCTCTAGGAATAGTTGTAGACGTTCTTGTGCTGGACCTAAGTCTTCTTCCGGATACATAGGTTTCAGGATTGGATCTTGGGCGACACCCTCATAAAATTTTGCACACAGTTTTCTAAAGAACTCTTTGCCACCGACAAGTTCATAGATGTCACCCTCGACATTTGATCCAGTTTGGTGAGTGAGTCGAACGGTTTCAACTCTTTCTCTGTCTTCGAACTGCTCTTCAGTCATTAGTTCTTTACGTTGACGTAAATGGCGTTAGATGTAGGAGCTAACTTGATGTTGGCCCTATCAAACTCTTCCTTGACTGCCAAGCGTAGTTTGCGAGCTACATCATCTTTATCTTCAGGCTTAGTCTTTTGAACTAAACGAAGAACAATCTCATCGCCAGAGAGGGAATTGATTCCCCAGATCTCTGGCTCGCCAAGAGCTTTGCCATCAATGCTCTTGGCTGCTTTGATAAGGGCTTCTTGAGCCTTAGAAATGTTGGACTTGTATTCGATGGCAACATCTAGAACTGCACGTGCCCAACCTTGAGATTGATTACCAACTCTCATGATTTCTCCATTACGAACAAACCACAGAGTTCCTTCAAGGTCTCTCACCTGAGTTACTCGAAGACCAACGCTTTCGACTACACCTTCTGCTTGACCTAGGTCAACAAAGTCACCAACACCGTATTGGTCTTCAAAGACGATGAATAAACCAGAGATTAGATCCTTAACCAATGACTGCGCTCCGAAACCAAGACCAGCACCCAAGATACCTGCACCAGCAACTATTGCTCCTGCTGATACTCCCACCTCAGTAAGTGCAATGCTGATGACTGCGAAAGATAGACCCCAGGTAGCGAGGTTTCCCAATACAGAGGCGATGGTTTCAGTTCTTTGCAGTAGACGAGCTTGAGCTAAAGGAGATGACTCTTTGGTCATTCCGTCAATCTTTCGAACACTCTTTGATACCGAACTAACCACTCTGTTGATAGCCAACTGGAGCAGACCGCGGACTACAAGTGCAGCAACAATGCTCAACAAAATGCGAAGGCCAGGACCCCACTCTGCATAGAAGCTAATTAGCCATGCTGGCATTTGCTATCCACCTTTTCCTTTTTGAACTATCTGTCTTGAGCTTGTACTTTTAGTGCTCTGTCGATTGGGTCAAGGTTTTCAACCAGCAATCTTCTAAGTGCAGGAATAGCAACAACCTCAGGGGTGTCTAAGAACTTTCTTGTCTTCTCTGCCAGCTCTGTTGTTGCAAGTGAGATTGGATACAAGTTCACAATCGCATACTCAGCCATCTTGAAAGTCTTTGAGTTCCAGATCTTCAAGACATCAGCAAAGTACTTGTCAACAAAAGGTGCTAGTAGTTCAGCAGTTGCTCCTCTTTGGAAACCAAGAGTTGAATACTGAAGGATTGTGTTTGACCACTCATCAGTTTCAACGGCAGTATGCCAAGTCTTAGCCTTTGATTCAGCGGTTGGGATTGCAGCCTTTGCAAGAGCAGCAGCCTTCTGTCCGTTAGCGGTGTTATCGGTTGCCAACATGGCATCAATCTCAGCCTCCTCGGCTGAACCTGCAGCAACTAGTCCAGTTAGAAGGTCCCACTTCAAGTCAGTGTCGATTTCACGACCAGCAAGTTTCTCTGAGCCTGAAAGCAGCCCACGTAGAGCAGCAGTGTGCTCATCGTTTGATGCGAAGCGAGGGAAGTACTTTAGGAACTGAAGCTGGGCTTCTGATCCTGCGGTCGCACTTCTAGCCATATCAATAAGAGCATCTGCAATCTTGACCTTGTATTCCAAGCGGTTCTCAGGCTTTAGATACATGCTCTGAACTGTTACCAACTGGTTTAGAAGAGTCATCATCGCTGTTGCGTTTGATTCGGTTGCGATGTTCTTTAGCACTAGGTGGATAAAGTCCTTTGGATCTGCTTCTGCATCTCTTGTTGAATCCCATGCAGCTCCCCATAGCAGTGCTCTTGCAAGAGAGTCATCAACAACAGCTAGGTTGTGCAGAGTGGTCTGCCATGATCTGTCATCTAGACGTAGCTTGGCGTAAGCCAAGTCTCCATCGTTTAGAAGAATGAGGTCAGGACGTTTGGTTCCTACAAGTGCTGGAACTTCTGTCTTTGCTCCATCGATATCAATCTCAACTCGGTGAGTTAGAACTACTTTTCCATCTACCAAGTTGTAGTAACCAATGCCTAGACGGTGTGGTCTAAGAGTTGGGTAGTCAACGTGGTGTGACTGAAGTACTGAGAATGAAGTCACATTGCCTTCTGAATCTTCGTCAAGCTCTGCTCGAAGAGTGTTGACACCAGAAGTTTCTAGCCACAGCTTTGACCATTCACGAAGTTCTCTTCCTGAAGTTAGTTCAAGCTCGGTTAGAAGATCCACTAGCTCTGCGTTAGCGAAGGCGTGCTTCTTGAAGTAAGAGGCAAGACCCTTCATGAAGTTCTCCTGACCTACCCAGGCAACAAGTTGTCTAAGAACAGATCCACCCTTTGCGTATGTAATTGCATCGAAGTTAACCTGAACATCTTCTAGGTCTCTGATGTTCGCTACAACTGGGTGAGTAGAAGGCATCTGGTCTTCGCGGTATGCCCATGACTTCTCGTGAGAAGCAAATGTAGTCCAAGCTTCCTTATATTCGGTAGCTTCTGCGGTTGCTAGGTATGAAGCGTATTCAGCGAAAGACTCGTTTAGCCATAGGTCATTCCACCAACGCATTGTTACTAGATCTCCGAACCACATGTGTGCAAGTTCGTGAAGAACAGTAATTATTCTTCTTTCCTTGATGAAGCCGTTGACTGCTCCACGGAATACATAGGTTTCGGTGATTGTTACGGCCCCTGCGTTTTCCATTGCTCCAGCGTTGAAGTCAGGAACGAAAAGTTGGTCATACTTCTCAAACGGGTATGGGTAATCAAACTGTTCTTCGAAGAATACGAAACCTTCTTTGGTTTTTTCGAAGATGTAGTCAGCATCAATGTATTTAGCTAGTGATGAACGACCAAAAACTCCAAGCGGAATTGTTCTGCCATCGCTACTGGTTAGTTCGTCACGCCATTCTGAATATGGACCTGCGATAAGGGCTGTGATGTATGAGGAAACTCTCGGGGTTGGTGCAAATACCCAAACGGAACTTCCGTCTCCTCTTTCAACAGGAGCTGGGGTAGGAGAGTTGGAAATCATCTTCCAGTTGCTAGGACCAGTAACAGTGAACTGGAAGGTTGCTTTTAGATCAGGCTGCTCAAATACTGCAAACATTCTTCTTGAGTCTGGAACCTCGAACTGGGTATAAAGGTAAACCTCGTTGTCCACTGGGTCAACAAATCTGTGTAAACCTTCACCGGTGTGCATGTAAGGGTTGTCGCTAACCACAACTAGCTCGTTGTTAGCTTCTAGGTTGTCTAGCTGGATTCGAATGCCATCAGCAACTGATACATCTAGGTCTTTGCCATTTAGGGTAACTCTGTGGACCTTCTGGGTGATGGCATCAATGAAGGTGGATGCTCCTACCTGGTTGCTTGTGAACTTCACGGTGGTTGTGGCCCCAAAGACTTCTTCACCTCGCATAAGGTCTAGCTCAACGGTGTAGGAAGACACTTCCAAAAGTTCGGCACGCTCGGCGGCTTCAATTCGGGTGAGGTTCTCAGCAGGCATTACAACTCCTAGGTCAGGTTTATTTCAATAGCAACTAGCCTAGTATTGACCAACAACACTGCTAGAAGGTTTTTAAGATGCGTATTCACATAGCCACAGATCACGCGGGTCTAGAACTCAGCCATTTCCTGATTCAGGAGCTAAAGGCCACAGGCCACGAGGTCTTTGACCACGGGCCTAAAGAGTATGACCCACTGGATGATTACCCAAGTTTCTGCATAACTGCCGCTTTGGCGGTGAGAGCTGATGAGGAAGCTGGCAATCAGGCGCTAGGGATTGTTTTGGGTGGATCTGGTAACGGTGAACAAATTGCCGCCAACAAGGTTCAGGGCATTAGGGCAGCTCTGGTCTGGAACATAGATACTGCCAAGCTTGCTCGCCAACACAATGACGCCAATGTGGTCGCTGTTGGAGCAAGGCAGCATTCTCAAGAAGAAGTCTTGGAACTGATCAAGGCGTTCATTGCTGAACCTTTCTCTCAGGATGAAAGACACATCAGAAGAATTGGCAAGATTGCTACCTACGAACAAACCTCGGAAATCCTTTAGGAAAAGCAAAAACCTAAATGCCTGAGGGTCACTCCGTTCAAAGATTTGCCAATGACTTCAATAAGAAGTTCAAGGGTTCGGTCGTTCGCGTTGATTCTCCTCAAGGTCGTTTCTCGTCAGAAGCCAAACTCATTGATGGTCAGATACTTCTCGGAGCAAAGGCAATCGGGAAACAGATGTTTCTAAAATTCGACAATGGTCTTACCTGTCGAATTCATTTGGGTATTTACGGCAAGTGGCGATTCACCGAAGACCTAGACCAAGTGATGCCGGGTCAAGTTAGGGTCAGGTTCTTCAACGAAGCATTCCTAGCCGATCTTCGAGGTCCAACCATCTGTGAAGTCATAGACAGAAGAGCTGTAAAAGAGATTGAGAATCGTCTAGGGCCAGATCCCACTAACTCTGATCCAAGAGGTCTTCATAAACAAAGGTTTATTGAACGAGTGAGTTCCTCAGCTAGTCCAATCGGAATACTGCTCATGAATCAAGAGGTCATCAGCGGTATTGGAAACGTCTATCGAGCAGAGATTCTCTTCCGAGCGCAGATAAGCCCACATGCACCAGGGAAGTCTCTGACCGTTGAACAGATTGAAGATATTTGGACCGATACGGTGAAGCTCATGAAAGTTGGGGTTGCCACCGGATTTATGACCACTAGGGAAGATCGCCTAAAAAAGAGGACTGCAAAGGTTGATCGGAACTACGTATACAAGAGGCAGGGGGAGAGATGCCTTCGCTGCGATGGAATAGTCCAGATAGAACTTATGGCAACCAGGAAGCTCTATTGGTGCCCTGGTTGCCAGTTCTGAGCCTAATTTCTAGGCCTTGTGGAGCGGGTGACGGGAATCGAACCCGCACAATCAGTTTGGAAGACTGAGACTCTACCATTGAGCTACACCCGCAAATGTTGATTTGATTCTGCTCTCATACATTCTATGGGTTAGGATTACGGAGGTTGTTTTGTTTTGAAGAAATTCAGGATAAAAACCACCGGGGTGTAGCGTAGTGGCTAGCGCGCCTGCTTTGGGAGCAGGATATCGCAGGTTCGAGTCCTGTCACCCCGACCATTTTGTTAAAAATAGGCCGGCTCAAGCCGACCACGTCTAATGGAGCCACTAGTGAAAACCACTGTTGAACGTCTAACCCCGACCAGAGTAAAGCTAAACATTGAGGTAACTCCAGAAGAGTTCAAGCCAAGCCTTGATCACGCATACGAGCACATCGCTGAGAGTGTAAACATTCCTGGTTTCCGTAAGGGCAAAATTCCTGCTGCAATCCTTGACCAGAGAGTTGGTCGTCCAGCTATCTTGGCTCACGCAATCAACGATGGTCTTGACAGCATCTATCGTCAGGCAATTGAAGCTGAAAAACTACGTCCACTTGGTCAGCCTTCAGCTGATGTTAAGCAGTCACCAGATGAGAAGACTTTCGCTGGAAACCTAGTTGTTGAGATTGAAGTTGAGGTTCGTCCAGAAATTAAGCTTCCTGAATACAAGGGCATGAAGGTTAAGGTTGATGTCATCAAGGTTGACAAGGCAGAAGTAGAAGCTGAAATTGATCGCCTACGTGCACGCTTTGGAACACTTACTACAGTTGAGCGTCCAGCAGCCAAGGGTGATTTTACTTCTATTGATTTGATTGCAAGTGTTGACGGCAAGCAGATTGACCAGGCTCAGAACATTTCTTACGAAATTGGTAGCGATTCACTTCTTGATGGAATTGATGATGCTCTAGACACTCTTACCGCAGGTGAGACAACTACTTTCAAGAGCAAGCTTGTTGGTGGGGACATGGCAGGTCAGGAAGCTGAGATCACAGTTACTCTAAACGCTGTTAAGGAACGTGAACTTCCAGCTATAGACGATGCATGGGCTGCGATGGCTAGCGAGTTCGACACAGTCAAGGAACTTCGTGCAGGTCTAGAAGACCAGATCAAGAAGTCAAAGTCTTACACTCAGGGTCTTCAGGCAAGAGAGCTTCTAACAGAAGAACTTCTAAAGCTTGTTGATGTTCCTGTTTCACAGGAACTAATCAACGCAGATGTTGAGCGTCACCTAGAAGGCGAAGGCCGTCAGAAGGACGATGCTCACCGTGCTGAGGTAATTATCGAATCAACTAAGTCTTTCCAAGTTCAGATGTTGCTTGATGCAATTGCTGAAAAAGAAGAGGTAAGAGTCAACGAAAACGAATTACTTCAGTACCTAATGCAGGCTAGCCAGTCATACGGCATGGACCCTAACGAGTTCGTAAAGGCTGTAGACGAGCAGGGTCAGATCCCTTCATTCGTAGCCGAAGTTGCTAGACGTAAGGCTCTCTCAGTTGTTCTAGAGGCTGCAAAGGTCACTGACAGCGATGGCAAGGCCGTTGATTTAGCTGAATTCGCTAAGACTGATGATGGCTTCACACCTGAGAACCACGAAGGTCACGACCACGACTAATCCC
>JBIILH010000073.1:0-5207 GCA_044232765.1 Rhodoluna sp.
AGTTCACCTAACTGTGCATCAACTGTTGTTGCTGTTACTTTCCAGCGAGTGACTAGTTCCTGGAAGCTGCTTGCTGCAGATCCACGCCAAACATCCTGCAAGCCAATTAGTTGAACGTGTAGTCCATCTACTTCTGCTTGTAGTTTTGCAATGGTTGCCTGAATAGTGCTGTTAGCAGCTAGAACGTGTTCGCTGTCTACTTGAATTTGTGCCATGTGTTTACCTCCTTCGGTAAACATGCTCACAGCAAACGAGACTAAATAGTTAAGTAGTTTCGAAACTGTGTGTAACTCTGAAGCATTGGGGATAACTAGTTAGGCAAAGTTATCTTGAAGGTAGCTCCGCCACCTTTAGTTTCTTCAGCAACAATGGTTCCCATGTGTGCTTGAACGATGCTCTTAGCAATTGCTAGTCCAAGACCTGAACCACCTGTGTCTCTGTTTCGTGAGTTATCACTTCTATAGAAACGTTCAAATACTTTGGTTCTCAATTGCTTAGGAATACCTTCACCGTGGTCAATAACCTTGATGATTGTTTTCTCGTCTTGGTTACCAAGAGCAACTTCAATCTCTTTATCTCCGGCGAAGGTGCAGGCGTTAGCTAGAAGGTTTGTCAAGACTTGAACCAGCCCTGGCTGGTCAAAGGCCGCTTCAACTGATTCTTTTAGTGGTTCACCCTTTAGGTTGGTTAGCAAGATTTTGGTCCTTGGGAATCCAGTAGAAACGTTTCTAATTACCTCTTTTGCGGTAGCTCCTAGATCGCCTCTAGAAATCTGTAGTTTGGCATCTTCATCTAGTCGAGCAAGAGCCAATAGAGATTCAACTAGCGAAGACATTCTGATTGCTTCACTTTCAATGCGAGCCATAGCATCATTGACCTGAGCCTTTGACTTGAAAGCACCTTTTCTATAAAGCTCCGCGTAGCCTCTAAGGGTTACTAGAGGAGTTCTAAGCTCATGGCTAGCATCAGATACGAATTGACGCATTCGAACAACAGTCTTGTTTCGAGACTGGATGGATCCTTCAATGGACCCGAGCATCTCATTTAGGGAGTTATTCAACCGTGCTATTTCTGTCTTACCTTCAACATTAGGCAGACGTCTATCAAACTTTCCTTGTCTAACAGCATCAGCTGCAGCCGACACTTCTCTAAGTGGTCTCAGTGCTGATGAAATAGTTAGCCATAAAGCAAAACCGCTAATAAGTAACAGGACACCGCTGAAGCCGAAGGCAATAGAGCGGTATTGGTTGATGATGCCTTGGCTTTGTTCCATTGGAATACCAACTACAACGGATCCGGCAAGAGACTCTTGGGCAATAGCAACAAAGCGCCACTCTTCGGGTGCCTTGTTCAGGCCTGGATCTCCGATTGTGATATCCGCTGAGAAAGGTAGACCTTGAGTAGCCTCAACTGCCAGAACGTTGAATTCAGAGAGATTCGGAACATCACCTTCACGGATAGGTGAACCCACCATACCGATGTAGATACGACCTTGAGGGTCTAGGAATGCAATGTAATAATCTCCAGGCAGCGGAGGCACTGTTACCAGTCCAGCATTAATTCTTTCGTTGACCGTTAGTGGATCTTCATTAGCAAGCTTCAGAGCTGCCTGAGTAATTTGTCTATCGGTGTTCTGCTGAAGATAGGTTCGAAGAACAGCAACTGTTCCAAACAAGCTCACACCTAAAAGAACAGCAACAATGCTTACCGACAAAGCGGTAAGTCTTGTTCTAAGGGAGATTCGACCCCATAGCTTACTTAGCAAGTTAGGTTCTGGGGCTGATCTAGGCATTTACTCTTCGTTCTTGAATGTGCGGAACATATAACCAACACCACGTTTTGTGTGGATAAGTTGATTCTTGCTTAGAGGATCGATTTTCTTGCGTAAGTAAGAGATGTAACTTTCAACAATTCCTTGTTCACCGTTGAAGTCATATTCCCAAACATGGTCCAGAATCTGGTCCTTGCTCATCACTCGGTTGGCATTACCCATTAGGAATCTCAATAGCTTGTATTCGGTAGGGGATAGATCAATCTCTGAACCATTGACAAATACCTCATGGGCGTCCTGGTTGATTCTGATCTCACCAACTTCGAAGATGCTCTCTTCAATATCCTGCTTACGAGTTCTTCTGAGGATGGCGTTAATTCTTGCAATAACCTCATCGATGCTAAATGGCTTAGTCATGTAGTCATCGCCACCAACTGTTAGGCCAGTGACTTTGTCACCGCGGTCATCTCTAGCACTAAGGAAGAGAACTGGAAGGTCTAGGTTCATTGAACGCAGCTTCTTAGTAACGCTAAAGCCTGACTGATCTGGCAGCATCACATCGAGCACCATGATATCTGGCTTAGCTTTCTCGGCTACGGCAACGGCTTCGGTTCCAGTACCAACTGAATAGACACTGAAGCCAGCAAATTTCAAACCAGCTTCTAGTAGGTCTCTGATGTTCTTTTCGTCATCGACGATTAATACCTTTGGGTTCTTCATGCTCTAAATGTGCCACTAGATGCTCTATTTAGTCTGGATGTTCCCTGTGTGTTGTCTGGGAGAAATTACCCTATAAATCAACCGAATCAAGGATCTCATAGGCGTAACCCTGCTCGGCTAGGAACCTCTGACGGTTCTGAGCGAAGTCCTGATCAACGGTATCCCTAGCAATAAGGGTGTAGAAGCTAGCAGTTCTGCCATCGGCTTTAGGCCTAAGGATTCGCCCTAGACGCTGCGCCTCTTCTTGCCTTGAGCCATAGGAACCAGAAATCTGTATCGCTACAGATGCTTCAGGTAAGTCAATTGAGAAGTTAGCAACCTTAGAAACCACAAGCACGCCTAAGCGTCCTTCCCTAAAGTCAGCAAACAATCTTTCACGCTCACTGATTGGTGTATCACCGGTAATCAGAGCAGCATTCAAAGCTGATGCAACAGCGTTCAATTGGTCAATGTATTGACCAATAACCAATGTTGGTTCACCAGCGTGCTTTTCAATCAATTTCCGAATTACAGGAATCTTCACAGTTGATGTAGCAGAGAGACGGTATCTGTCCTCTTGGTTCGCAATTGCATATTCAAAGTGCTCATCAGCAGGCAGATCTATTCGAACTTCAAAACAAGCCGCCGGAGCAATGTAACCTTGCGCTTCAATTTCTTTCCATGGAGCATCAAATCGTTTAGGTCCGATCAAAGAAAAGACATCGCCTTCTTTGCCATCTTCTCTAACCAAGGTTGCTGTTAATCCAAGTCTTCTTCTTGCCTGAAGGTCAGCAGTCATTTTGAAGATAGGTGCAGGAAGTAGATGAACCTCATCGTAAACAATCAGACCCCAGTCATGATCGTTTAGAAGAGCTAGGTGAGCATATTCAGTTTTACGCTTGGTGGTCAGAATCTGATAGGTAGCGATGGTTACTGGAGCTACCTCTTTCATGGAACCTGAGTATTCACCTATCTCTTCTTCAGTCAGAGTGGTTCTCTTCAGTAGTTCTGATTTCCACTGTCTTGCAGAAACAGTATTAGTAACCAAAATCAATGTATTGGTTTTAGCTTTAGCCATAGTTGCTGCACCAACAATTGTCTTACCCGCACCACAAGGCAAAACAACAACGCCAGAGCCACCATCCCAAAACTTTTCAACAGCAGAACCTTGGTAATCGCGTAGAGCCCAGCCATCTTCAACAAGAGCTATCTCATGAGGAACACCTGGGGTATAGCCAGCAAGATCTTCTGCTGGCCAACCTAGCTTTAGTAGCTCCTGCTTGATTTGACCTCGAGCCCAATCAGCAACCTGCCAAGTATTTTGATCGATTCGGTCAAGCAATAAATCATTTACTTTTCGCTGTCTAGTTGTTTCAAGAAGAACTGCGGGCTCAGCTGAATAGAGTTCTAGATCTCCTGATTCACCTTTTCTAATAACTAGGCGACCGTATCGAGACATGGTCTGGTCGATGTCCACTCGGATGCTGGCAGGAATAGGAAACTTACTGTATTTATCTAAAACATCCAGAACGAAAGTACTGTCATGGCCAGCAGCTCTAGCATTCCAAAGCCCTAGCTTGGTTATGCGATAGGTGTGGACATGCTCTGGAGCCCGCTCTAGTTCAGCAAATACCGCTAGGTCATGACGGGCATCTGCTGCTTGAGGATGATCCACTTCAAGCAGAGCTGTTTTATCGCTTTGAACGATTAGTGGTCCGGAAGACATCCTTCTAGCCTAAGCGAACACCAGTGATGCTGGCTAATGGTAAAACTCTTTCACAGTCTGCTTGACGATCTCTGCCTCTGAGTCTGCCGTTAGCTAAGCCAGTTGGTTCTAGTAGAAAATCTCTAGCTGTGCCATTCATTTGCAGGGACACTCGAATAGCAGCCTTAGTTTTGATGGCCATTTCAATCTGTCTTACTAAGTCTTGACCTTCAGGAGCTTCACTGAGACGTTTATCGTGTTCACGCCATTTCTGGATGTCCTCAAGAACAGATGATGTTTGCACGTGTGAGGCTTCTTTAGAGCCAGCAGCTAGCCAACTACTAACTACCTGGTCTTTGCTGTCTTTACGGATAGCTGCATACTTACTATCTCGAAGAAGGTAATAGACAATTTCAACTTCAAATCTTGATTCGAGTGTTGTTTCAGAGGTCTTGGTAATACCTAAAGTCTTGAGTGCTGAATCATTGAGAATCTGGGTGAGAAGAATCTGTTCGTTTGATTGAATCAGAGTTCCATTAGGAGTTTCTCGCAATACCAATCTGCCAAATCTAGTTGCCGCTTCACGGATCAGATAATCAACTGGTTGAGGCAAAGCTACACCTGAGAGTTCCAGCAGCAAGCTTCTGATTTCTTGCTCAGTCAATCCAGTTTCAAGTCCAAAGGTAACGCTCAAGTTGTTGATTCGATAGGTAGAGGCGACGCCGATGCGTTCAGTCTCAACAAATCTTCTAAGTTCCAATTCTCTATCTGTTGGCAGTGGGCCAACGGCAATAATGGTCAGATCAGCTTGAATGATGATTCTGTTTTGAGGTGCAGGCAGATTCTCAGAAAGCAATTTGATTGCTTTTGCAGTGTTGCCTTCAAGAAGTGGCCTAAACCAAGAGCTCATATAGTTTGAGCTTGAAAGACCAATTAGCTCAGCAAATGAAACCAGTCTTGTGATATGTGAGAGCACTCCATCTCGAGCAATCGGGAACGTCTCTTGGAAAGCATGAGTTAGGTTTGAAGACT
>JBIILH010000074.1:0-5025 GCA_044232765.1 Rhodoluna sp.
CCGAAGATGTCTATCGTGTGGGACACATCGGTAAAGCCATTGTCTTTAGCCACCTTACTCGCCCACTCTTCAGCCTGTTTTGCCTCGATTTCAACAGCGATCCCGCACTCATTGCAGATTAGGTGATGGTGGTGGCCCTTAGAGCAGTCTCTAAACAGGCTTTCCCCTGCATTCACAAGGGAATCAGCTAGACCATCGGCAACAAGGGAGTTGAGAGTCCTATAAACAGTAGCCAAGCCAATGACAGATCCATGCTGGGTCAGCTGCTTATGTAGCTGTTGAGCTGAAACAAAGCCTTCAGCCTTGCCTAGGGCGTGAAGAACTGCGTCCTTCTGCCATGTCTGTCTTCTTGCTGGATTGGAATTACTAGTCGTCATGCTTGATGTTGTGCTCTTCATCGATTTCCTTGTGGATTTCTCTTCTGAGCCTTGGCAAGATGACCTTCTTGAAGAGAAGCCCATAAGCCAGCCAAATTACAAGAACATCCTGGATTATGGTCCAGCCAAGTTCAGCGATGATGTGGCTTGGATCGGTGAAGATAGCCCAAGCCTCTTCCCAAAGGCCATGTGCTTCTTCATCGTGACTTGCTGCTAAGTGAATCCATCTCATTGCGATCTCCAAACTAAAGTGTTGAGATCACTCTACTCCTATTGATAATGAATATCAATAGCAATTAGCTACATGTAAGGGTCGTAACCCGAATCGATTAGCCAGACCAGAACTACAACATAGAAAACAATGAAAAGGAACGTTAGTCCTGTGAATACCCAACCAAGAATTACTCCAGCTTTAGCCAGGCTTCTGTTGGTAGCAACGATCTGACCTCTGTTCATCTGGCCTAGGGCTACGTGGCCGATGATTGCTCCCGCAATAGGAAAGATGAAAGCCAAAACTAGAGCCAGAACTGGAAGAGCACTGTCGCCTTGTGGCTGGTTGTTTTGTGGTGTTGGGTAACTCATGATTCCTTCTTTCTTCCCCCTTCGGGAACTTTACTTGCCTTTAATCCTATTGATAGACCCGTGTTTATTGAAAGAACCAATAGCCATTACTTGTATGTCAGCGAGTCAAAGAATGACTGCAACCCCAACATGAGCAAAAGCACTGGGATTGCACAAATGACGACTAATGTCATAACCCAACCCACAATCACAGCCGCGATTGAAAAGTTTCTATTAATGGCACTGATCTCCCCTGAACGCATTTGACCAAGCGAGATGTGGCCCATGATTGCTCCGACTGGTGGAAGAAATATAGCTAGAACCAATGCCCAAATTGGCAGGCTGCTTTCTCTTCCGAATTCTTTTGGTTGATTGCTCAATTTTGCCCCTTTCGATTCTCCCCATGGGAACGCAGTATTAATCTAGCAAAAGTGCCGGCTCTTCTATGACAGACGCGACATCCTGAACAAATCGGCTAGCTACGTCTCCGTCAACAACACGGTGATCGAATGTTGCACCGATTGTTGTTACCTGACGAATAAGAATTTCATTGTCGACGACCCAAGGCTTAGGTCTGATTGAACCTAGAGCAACAATTCCTACCTCACCTGGATTAAGTATTGGAGTTCCAGTGTCAACACCGAAGACACCGATGTTGGTAACAGTAATAGTTCCGTTAGCCATATCAGCTGGAGTTGTTTTACCCTCACGTGCTGTTGCTGCAAGTTTTTCTAGAGCCATCGCAAGTTCAAGCATTGAGAGTTTGTCTGCATCTTTAACGTTAGGCACAATCAAACCTCTAGGAGTTGCAGCAGCAACTCCAAAGTTCACATAGTTGTGAACGATGATTTCTGTGTCAGTCCAAGTTGAGTTAACCGTTGGGTTTCTTCTAGCTGCCCAGATCATTGCTTTAGCCATGATCAAAAGTGGTGTTACTTTCACCCCAGCAAAGTCTGCACTAGCTTTCAATCTCTTTACATACTCCATTGTGCGAGTTGCATCAACGTCAACGAAGATGCTTACGTGAGGAGCAGTGAAAGCTGATTGAACCATTGCTGTTGCAATTGCTTTTCTCACTCCCTTAACTGGAATACGTTCTTCACGCTCAGTCTTAGGTTCTGGAGTTGTTTGGTTCTTGAACACACTTGCAACTTGAGCTGCTGCTAGAACGTCTTCTCTAGTTACTTCACCAGAAACACCGGTTGCTTTAACTTTTGCGATATCAACATTCATGTCTTTAGCTAGTTTGCGAATTGGCGGCTTAGCTAAAACCACATCAGCTGTTGGAACAACTGCAATCAAATCTGTGCCGGGTGCAGTTGCATTCGCTAGAGATGCAACTGCTGCAACAGGAGCTGCTCCACGTCTTCTTCTACTAGGTGCAGCAGCAGATACTCCATAGCCAACAAGATTAGGTTCTGGTTTTTCTTCAGCACCCGAAGAAGAAACTTCTGAAATAGTTTCAATTGCTTCAGTGTTAACTGCATTTTGTGCAACAGCACTGTGCATTGCTGTTGGTGCGGATCCTGCAGCAACTGCTGCGGTAGCAACGCTAACTTCAACACCAATGATTGGTGAACCAACATTTACTGTGTCACCTTCATTAGCAAGTAGTTGTGTGACAACTCCAGCAAAAGGACAAGGTAGCTCAACTAAAGATTTTGCTGTTTCAATTTCAACGATGATCTGGTTAACAGAAACAGTGTCGCCAACTTTTACTTTCCACGTAACAATTTCTGCCTCGGTTAAGCCTTCGCCAACATCGGGCAAATCAAAATATGCAATCTGTGACATCTAATCCGCCCTAGTAAGCCAACACTCGATCGACAGCTTCCATCAAGCGGTCGGCATCCGGTAAAAATAGTTCTTCAAGCTTTGCAGCTGGATATGGAACATCGAATCCACCAACACGAATAACTGGAGCTTCTAGGTGGTAGAAACAAAGCTCAGCAATCTTGGCTGCAATCTCAGATGAGATACTTACGAAAGTAGACGCTTCGTGAGTGACGATGAGTCTTCCTGTTCGCTTCACTGATTCAACTATGGGACCAAAGTCAATTGGTGACATGGATCTGATATCTATAACTTCAATGTTGATGCCTTCTGCAGCGGCGTTCTGGGCAGCCTGTAGTGCTGTTACAACCATTGGGCCATAGGTAGCAATCGTGACATCAGACCCCTGTCGAACAGTAGCTGCAGTGTGCAGAGACATTGGTGCCTGGTCAAGATTTACTTGACCCTTCTGCCAATAACGTCTCTTTGGTTCAAAGAATAGAACTGGGTCACGAGATTCAATTGCTTGCTGAATCATCCAGTAAGCATCATTGGCATTTGATGGGCTGACTACTCTTAGCCCTGCAGTGTGTGCAAAATATGCTTCAGGTGATTCGCTGTGATGTTCGACAGCTCCAATGCCACCACCGTAAGGAACACGAACAACAACTGGCATCTCGAAGAAGCCTTCGCTTCTGTTGGTTAGTTTGGCTAGTTGACTGACAATTTGATTAAACGCAGGATAAACAAAACCATCAAATTGAATTTCCGCAACAGGTCTGAAACCTCTCATTGCTAAACCAATAGCTGTTCCAACAATTCCTGATTCTGCAATTGGAGAATTGAAAACTCTCTTAGAGCCAAACTCATCAAGTAGACCTTCTGTGACTCTGAACACTCCACCTAGCTGTGCAATGTCTTGTCCAAAGACGAGAACCTTTGAATTGTTCTCCATAGATTTTCTAATACCCGCGTTGATTGCTTTAGCAATTGAGAGTTCTACGAAATTACTCATTAGTGAGTGCCTCCGTACTTGGGTGTTTCTTCACCATTATTTATAGAGGCATGGCCACCCAAAGATTCTTCATAAGCCTGAAGCCAAGCTTTCTGTTCGTCAATGAGTGGATGAGGTTCTGAGTAAACGTGATCAAACATAAGTTCCATCGGAGGCTCAGTCATAGCAAAAGTTTTCTCACGAAGATCCGCAGCAAGTTCATCACCAGCAATTTTTACTTCATCAAAGAAGTCTTGACCTATCCCTTGCTTACGAAGGAATCTTTCAAATCTGATGATTGGATCCTTTGCGGCCCACTCAGCTACTTCAGCCGGGTCTCGATACTTAGATGGATCATCGCTAGTTGTGTGCGAGCCGATTCTGTAAGTAAGCGCTTCGATTAGTGAAGGGCCTCTTCCGGATCGGGCATCATCCATGTGCTTCTTTGTAACTGCGTAACAAGCCAACACATCGTTACCGTCGACACGAATACCTGGAACACCGAAGCCTTCGCCTCGCTTGAATAGAGGAACTTTTGTTTGAGTCCCCACAGGTGATGAAATAGCCCACTGATTGTTCTGGCAGAAGAAAACTTGTGGAGTGTTATTAATTGCTGCAAACAGCAATGATTCGCTGACGTCACCTTCCGCTGTTGATCCATCACCAAAATATGTAATTACCGCTAGATCTTTTTCTGGGTCGCCTGTACCAACCAAGCCTTCAAAGTTAATGCCCATCGCATAGCCGGTTGCATGCAGAGTCTGAGTACCTAAAACAATTGCGTATAAGTGGAATCTGTTTTCTTTTGGATTCCAACCACCGTGGTTTACACCACGGAACGTTTTGATAATCGACATCAGGTCTACGCCATGAGTAATCGCTACACCGTGTTCGCGATACGAAGGGAATATGTGATCGTTCGGGCCTACGCCATAACCGGAACCAATTTGCGCGCCTTCTTGGCCAATCGCAGAAACCCAAAGGCCCATCTGACCTTGTCTTTGCAAAGCGGTGGCTTCTTCATCGAATCGACGGATACGAGCCATGTCTCTATAGAACTTTAGGAAGTCAGCTTCTCTTAGTTGTCTAACCAATTCCCCATAAACAGAGTGTTCTTTAGATTCGATGAAATCGCCGTCAACTGTAAGCAGCTGAACCATAGGAATTTCTGAAGAATTGGCGTTCACAGATACCAATTTACTTGAGGGGTGGCACAATAAAACACATGAAACGTTTTCTTATTAGCACCATCATCAACGGACTAGGTATTTGGCTGGTTTCAGCAATCATTCCTGGAATTGGACTTAAGCCATACGGCGG
>JBIILH010000075.1:0-5011 GCA_044232765.1 Rhodoluna sp.
CAGTTGGATCAATCTTTTCTGCTTCTTCAAGGAGTTCTAGTTTGGCCCTTAGGTTTGCACTGAATTCAACTTCTTCGGCAGCAACCTTCTCAGACTTAGCTGCATAGATTGCATCTCCGGCAGCTTTGAACTTTGCCCATAGAGTGTCATCAGACTTGGTCTTAGTTTTTGGAAGTGCCTTCCATTCGTTCAGAAGGTCTCTATAGGCAATGGTTGCTTCAGCACCTTTTTCAACCAGAGCTTCTGCCTTAGCAACAAGATCAGACTTAGCATTCTTGCTTGCCTTGACTAGAGAATCTTGAGCGGAGAAGAACTGACGCTTGTTGGCATCAAAAGTCTTACGAGCTTTAGAGAATCTCTGCCAGAACTCATCAGCTTTAGCCTTAGGAACCTTTACAGAACTCTTCTGAAGAGCCTGCCATGCGTTGAATAGTTCAAGCATTTTGGCAGAACCAGTCTTGTAGTTAACTTTCTGCGGGTCTTTAGCGGCAAGTGCTTCAGCCTCAACTGCGATAGCTTCTCTAGCTGCAAGTGCTTCACTTGCAAGCTCGGCTTGCTTGGCAGATGCTTCAGCAAGTAGATCGCCAAGGCCAGAAAGGACTGTAGCTACTCGCTCTCGTAGAGAAGCCAGGTCACCAATGGCAACTGGCTCTGCCAAGTCTGAAGTGAGCTTGTCTGCTGATTTCTTTATTGACTTGGCATCGGCTTTAGCCTTGACGCGCTGTTCAAGCAGTCGAACGTTTGATTCGAGGTCATTGTATTTTCTGACATAAAAGGCAAGTGCATCTTCAAGAGACATTGCCGGTTGTGAACCAAGGAGTCTTTCTGTTCCAGCGTCGATGACGTAAAAGTTGCCAGTCTCGTCTACACGACCGAACTCGAATTGCAATGTTGACACTTTGGACTCCCTGATTGTTTGAAACTACTTAACGGTAATGCTTGTGACTAAAGTCTTAACCTTTGGTTGGCCATCTCCAGAACCATCTTTGACACCAGCTTTGATGATGTCATCAATTCCAGATAGTCCAGTTGTAACTTCTCCAAAGACTGTGTAGCCACCTGCTGAGTCGCTCGGAATAACTGAGTCTTCATAAACGATGAAGAACTGACTTCCCATTGACTTCGCGTCGTTTCCAACACGAGCCATTGCTAGCTTTCCTTTTAGATAAGTAGGTTGAACACCTTGCTCTGCCTCTGGTACGTTTTCTATTGGTCCGAAACTATAACCAGGACCACCAGATCCGTCTCCGTTAGGGTCGCCACACTGGAGAACGTAAATGCCTGCAGTTGTTAGACGGTGGCAAGAAACCTGGTTGTAGAAACCTTTGTTGATCAGGTCAACGAAGTTTGCTACTGCTTGAGGAGCTTGTTCACCGTAAAGAGTGATTCCAAGATCTGCCTTGTTAATCTTCATTACACCTGTCCACTCACGACATTCTGAAATAGCGGCGTCTGGAATTGTGTTGACGATAGGAGATCCATCCTCATTGGGAGTCGGGGCGTCTTGAGTGAAAGTTACACAGAAGTCTCTTGCAAGTCCTGGACCAAAACCGAAGTAGGAGTATTGAGCTGCCAAGGCCACTACGAATGCAATAGCTGTCGCCATGAGGGCAAACTTGTTGTCCTCTCTGCGTAGCTTGATTCGGTGATCAACCACATTCTGCTTTTCCTCAAAGCTTTTCAAGCTTTTCTTGGCTGCGTTCTGGATCTCGGTACTTTTCTTGTTCGCCAACTTTGCCTCCGTTTTAGGTACAAATTGATATTAGACGAGTTCAAAGAGGGTTTAGCCTTGAAGTGTGAATAGTTCAGATCTTTTTGATTACCCAATTGGTGCGCCTTTGGCCGCCCGAATGAGGCCTACCAGTTTGGCTGAAGTGGTTGGTCAGAGCGATGCTCTCAATCCATCTGGTCCGATGGCAGCTTTCTTGAGTAATCCAAAACCAGGTCAGGCACTTCCATCCTTACTTCTATACGGACCGCCAGGATCTGGTAAGACCACAATCGCAAGGCTTTTAGCTAAGACCTGTGGCAGAAGACTTATTGAGATAAGTGCAATCAATGCTTCTGTGAAAGACCTTCGTGATGCGATGGATCTTTCTAGGTCAGAGATTCAAGCAGGTCATGGGGCTGCACTTGTATTTGTTGATGAAATCCACCGTTTCTCCAAGGTTCAGCAGGAATCTCTCTTACTTGCTGTAGAAAATGGAGAAATCGTCCTTATTGGTGCCACCACAGAGAATCCTTTGTATGCACTAACTTCAGCAATGGTGTCTAGATCCAGCCTGATGCGCCTGTCTGAATTGTCTGAAGAGGCCATACAAGAGATCGTGTCTAGGGCCATTGCAGATGAGCGTGGACTAAACAGCAAATTCAAGGCAACAGATAGTGCTATTGCTGAGATAGCTAGAAGATCTGGTGGAGATGCCCGTAAAGCCTTGACCGTCCTTGAGGCCATCACTCAAGCAGTTTCTAGAGCGGGCAGCACCGAGATTGAGTTGAAGGACGTGGCCCCAGCCATGTCTTCCGCCCTAGCCAGGTATGACGCCACAGGGGACCAGCATTACGACATAATTAGCGCTTTCATCAAGTCCGTGCGCGGTAGTGACCCTGACGCGGCACTTCATTGGCTTGCTCGAATGATTGTTGGAGGGGAAGACCCTCGTTTTATTGCTAGACGGCTAGTGATACTGGCTTCTGAAGACATAGGACTGGCTGATCCAGCTGCTATCTCGCTAGCTAATGCGACTATGGACACTGTGGCTCAAATAGGAATGCCTGAGGGGCGCATTCCGCTAGCAGAATGCACTATCTACTTAGCTTTGGCACCTAAGTCCAATAGCGCTTATCTAGCGATAAACAAGGCAATAGCCGATGTTGAGGCTGGTTTTACCCCATCTGTTCCTAGTCATTTGAGGTCTTCTAGCTTAAACAAGGGTGATTTGGAGTATGAATACCCCCATGATCTAGAAAATAGTCTTTCGGGGCAGGAGTATCTGCCTCAAACTGAAGGCAAGAAGGCTTACTACCAAGCCAAAGCCAATGGCTACGAGGCTACTCTCATGGAGCGATTCCTCAAGATCTCGTCCCTGAGAGATAACCTCTAGGGGCTTGTGGCAAAAACTGCCCTAAACAGTTAGGATTGACAGGTTGCCGACCTTACTGATGTTCATGGCTGAGTTCCAGTAAAACGGTGAGTGCATTTCATTTAGCCGATTTGCACCGGGCACAAAACTTATTTCAACTTATGCATTCTTTGAAAGGAATACGTGTCTAAAACAACTAGAACACGAAGCAAGACTCGCTTGTCTCGTGCATTGGGCATCGCCCTAACCCCTAAAGCAGCAAAATACATGGAGAAGCGTCCATACGCTCCAGGTCAGCATGGTCGTACCAAGCGTAAGACCGATAGCGACTTTGCTGTTCGTCTACGTGAGAAGCAGAGACTTCGCGCACAGTACGGAATCCGTGAAGCACAGCTTCGCAAGACTTTTAACGATGCAAAGCGTATCGAAGGTCTAACAGGTGAAAACCTAGTAGAGCTTCTAGAGATGCGTCTTGATGCACTTGTGCACCGCGCAGGTTTCGCTCGCACAATGGCTCAGGCAAGACAGATGGTTGTTCACCGTCACATTCTTGTTGATGGTCTCCGTGTTGACCGCCCATCAGCTCGAGTCAAGGTTGGTCAGATGATCCACGTTGCAGAGAAGAGTGAAGTAACTGAGCCTTTCCAGGTTGCAGCTGCTGGTGGTCACGTTGATGTTCTACCTCCAGTTCCTGGATACCTCTCAGTTGAACTAGACAAGCTACAGGCAACACTTCTTCGTCGTCCAAAGCGCGCAGAAGTTCCAGTTACCTGTGAAGTACAGCTTGTTGTTGAGTACTACGCTGCTCGCTAGTCGATAAGGAAATTGTTATGAATGGTGCAGATGTTGCAGCTCTAATTTGGGCGGGTGCCTTTGCGGTCCTAGTTATCTTTTTGGTAATAGTTCTAATCAAGGTATCCAAGCTGTTAGACGCAACATCTGCAACTATTCGTGAAACAGGAGAGACCGTAGGTCCTTTTCTAGTTGAACTTACCGAAACAACAAAGCTCACAAACAAACAGCTTGAGAAGATCGATGTCATTACTGACAACGTAGTTGACGCAACAACCAACTTGAATTCACTCATCACTACCTTCACGACAACTGTCGGTGGACCGCTACAACGTGTCAGTGAGATTGTTCGCAGCGTTAGCGGACTAATTGGAAAGAAGAAGTAGACAATTGCGTAAGACATTCGTCTTCATAGCTGGCATTGCTGCTGGTGTCTATCTTTCAAGACACATTGAGGCAAACCCTGAAACTAAGAAAGCACTCAATCAAACAGGTGCCAAGATAAAGACTTTCGCTAATGCAGTTTCAGAAGGCTATAAGGAACAAGAAGCGAAGGCTTCCAAAGCGTCTAAGCCGAAAACTTCCAAATGAAGACAGCTGAAATCAAAAAGAGATGGCTTGATTTCTTCGAAAGTAAAGACCACACAGTTGTCCCAAGTGCATCGCTAATCAGCGAAGATCCATCACTTCTTTTCACAGTTGCAGGAATGGTTCCATTCATCCCCTACATGACTGGTCTGATACCAGCTCCTTACGCGAGAGCAACCAGCGTCCAGAAGTGTGTGAGAACCCTAGACATCGAAGAAGTTGGTAAGACAACTCGTCACGGAACTTTCTTCCAGATGAATGGAAATTTCTCTTTCGGAGACTACTTCAAGCGTGACGCAATCTCTTTTGCTTGGGAGTTTCTAACATCGCCGGTTGAAAAAGGTGGTCTTGGATTAGAAAAAGACAAGCTCTGGGCAACTGTTTACCAGGACGATGATGAATCTATCGCTTTATGGTTAGGGCTTTCAGAAATCCCACTTGAAAGAATTCAAAAGCGTGGCATGGCAGACAACTATTGGTCAACTGGTCAGCCAGGTCCTGCAGGCCCTTGTTCAGAAATCTATTTCGATAGAGGACCTGAATATGGC
>JBIILH010000076.1:0-4859 GCA_044232765.1 Rhodoluna sp.
ACTGCTGATTCATTAGCCAGAACCAGCTTCTCTTTGATTGATGGTGGAGCTAGAACGTAACCAACGCGGAATCCTGGTACCAAAATCTTTGAAAAAGAGCCGAGGTAGATGACGCCATCTTCATCGAGTGATCGCAAAGCGTCCGGCGCTTTCTCATCAAAGTAGAGAAGACCATAAACGTTGTCTTCTAAAACCAGAATGCGATGCTTGCGACAAATCTCCAATATTTTTGAACGTCTTTCAGCAGCAAGTGTCACACCGCTTGGGTTAGCAAAGTTTGGAACCAAGTAGAGGAACTTAATATTTTTACCTGCAGCTTGAACGCGCCTAATTGTTTCTGACAAGGCTTCAGGAGAAATTCCATTGTTATCTGTGTAAACATGTTCGATGTGAGCTTGTCTTGCTCTAAAGACTCCAAGAGCACCTACGTAGCTTGGACCTTCTGCAAGAACAACATCACCTGGATCTAAAAATAATGATGAGACTAAATCCAAACCATGCTGCGAACCAGTTGTCACAACGATGTTGTCAACATCTGATTTGATTCCTTCAAGCGACATGATTTCTTGAATGTGTTCACGAAGTGTTGGGTCTCCTTGCCCACCTGAATACTGCAAAGCAGTTGCAGATCTATCTGCCATCAGAGATTGAAAACTTTCAATCATTCTCTCTTTAGGTAGAGCTGGTACGAATGGCATGCCACCTGCAAGGGATACAACTTCAGGTCGGGACACCACGGCAAAGAGGGCTCGTACTTCAGACGCAGATAATCCATTCGCTCTAGATGCGTATCTGTCAGACCATAAATCCTTAGCCATTTAAACCTTCTTAGTTAATCGTGAAACATTCTGGGGTTAAACGAAAAACGGCCAAGGCACATAGGCACCGTAGCCGTTTAACTTAGAACTAACTTAGTTGATGAATGCGCTCAAGTCTGCCAATAGAGCAGGCTTTGGCTTTGCACCAATGATTGACTTTACAACTTCCCCACCCTGAAACACCTGCATGGCTGGGATTGAAGTAATACCGTACTGCTGAGCAAGAGCCGGCTCTTCGTCAACGTTGACCTTTACGATTGTGATCTTGTCGGCGTGCTCACCAGCAATCTCGTCAAGGATTGGTGAAACCATACGACAAGGGCCACACCATTCAGCCCAGAAATCTACTAGAACTGGCTTAGCTGATGAAAGAACATCTGCTTGGAAAGTTGCGGTGGTTACATTTTTTGCTGCCATGATTACTCCTTATTGTTTAAATCTATTTTAGGTTGCTTAGGTAATGTTCTGCGTCTAACGCTGCTACACAACCAGATCCAGCTGCTGTGATGGCTTGACGATATGTTGGGTCAATAACATCTCCTGCTGCAAATACACCAGGCAAGCTTGTCTTTGATGATCTGCCATCAACTTCAATGAACTTCTCTGGAGTGAGAGTTAGCTGGTTTTCAACTAACCAAACACGAGGGTCATTACCAATAGCAATGAATAGACCATCTAGTTCAAGTGTGTTCTGAGTGCCATCAACCAAGTTGTTTGTCTTGATTCCGGTAAGTTTTCCTTCACCCAAAAGCTCACTAACTTCTGTGTTCCAGATAACCTCAATCTTTGGGTTGTTTAGAGCACGCTCCTGCATGATCTTTGAAGCCTTGAATGAGTCACGACGGTGGATCAGATAAACCTTGCTTGCGAATCTAGTGAGGAAGGTTGCTTCCTCCATTGCAGAGTCACCACCACCAACAACAGCAATTGTCTTTTCTCTGAAGAAGAAACCATCGCAAGTTGCACACCAAGAAATTCCATAACCACTAAGTTCTTTTTCACGAGGCAAACCAAGTTCACGGTAGGCAGCACCTGTAGCCAGGATGACTGTCTTAGCCTCGAACGTCTTACCGCCACCGGTCTTCACAATCTTTACTGGACCCTTTAGGTCAACCTCAATAACGTCATCAAGAAGTACCTCAGTACCAAATCGTTCAGCCTGAGCCCTGAAAGCATCCATAAGTTCTGGTCCTTGCAAACCAGTAGGGAAACCAGGGTAGTTCTCAACTTCGGTAGTCTTCATTAGCTCACCACCAGCTTCAACAGATGAAGCAATTAGGAGTGGATTCAATCCAGCACGTCCGGTGTAAATACCTGCTGTGTATCCAGCTGGACCAGATCCGATGATGATTACTTCGTGCAATTTATACTCCAGAACGTTAATGAGGGGGAAGCAAGTAAGGCTAGTTTATCTCGGCAATTTTAGCGACGCAGTAGGCGTACTACTGGAGCTAGAAGAATGTCGACTTCTTTGACTCGAAGTAACTTCAGAACCAAAATGTAGACCAAACTGATCACCAATCCGATGGTTACACATGAAACAACAGAGGATAGAACGCTGTCAATAGCGAATGCCCCTGCCACAGTTCCACCCATACCCTGAAGCATCCAGTAGCCAGCACCACCGGCTAGAAGAGCTGCTCCAATGAACTTGGCCGTAGCAATAGCAAGACCGCCTTCACCTAGAGCTCCATACTTTCTTCTGAACAAAGCAAAAGAGAGGCCAGATTGAATCAGGATGCTTGCGCTAGTCACTAGTGACAATCCAACAACCAGCCAAATGTCTTCAACATAAAGCCAAACCAACACTGATCCAGTTATGTTCACGGCCACCTGAACAAAAGTAAAGATGAATGGAGTGCGAGTGTCTTCTAACGCATAGAAAGCTCTTTGGATCATGAAGACAAAACTGAAAGGTAGAAGACCAATCACCATTGCGATCACAACATTTCCAAGAGCGATGGCACCAGGTAGTTCACCAACGAAAACTCTAGAAACTGGATATGCCAAAACAATAAGCGCTGTTGTTGCAAGCACACTTATCATCGCGATAGTTCGGAGTCCCTCAACAAGATCTTTCTTGAGTTCATCAAAGTTCTTGTCCATCGCATGCTCGGACATTCTGGTGAAGTATGCAGTCGCAATGGAAACTGTTGCAACAGAATGAGGAAGCATAAAGATAAGCCAAGCAATACTCATAGCTGCTACCGAGGCAATGGCAACATTGCTTTCAACAAGTTGATCTCTACCTTGAATAGAACTAGATGCAACAGCTGTCTGAACTATGCCACCAATTTGAGTAACGATAAGCATGCCTAGTGTCCATGAAGCTGCTTTCATTGCAGGACCTAGACCAACTCCACGCCAGGAGAAGTTGAACTTGAAAGCTAGACCCATCTTCTTCCAGAACACCAAGAGAATCAGAGCTTGAGAAGCAACACCCAGAGTTGCTGATCCTGCCAACCAAGAGATCTGTTGCTGTGTCCAATCAGCAACACTTTGCTGACCTGTTGGGTCAAACCCGAACTGCCAAACGAATGCACCCATACCGATGATGGCAACGATGTTGTTGAGCACAGGTGCCCACATATAGGGGCCGAACTTGCTCTTAGCGTTTAGCACTTCACCAAGAAGTGAATAGAGACCGTAGAAGAAAAGCTGAGGTAGACACCAGTAAGCGAATGCAGTTGCTAAAGCTAGTTGGTCTGCATCCCAACCACTTGTGTATAGGGAAACAAGGAGGGGAGCGCTAACTGTTGTTAGAACAGTTATTGAACCGAAGGTGACAATTGCAATAGTTAGCAGGCGATCTATGTATGCATTGCCACCGTCTAGGTGTGTTCTAGCTCTAACAATCTGGGGAACTAGAACTGCGTTTAGAACACCACCCACAATAATCGCGTAGACGTTGTTAGGTAGTTGGTTAGCAACTCCAAAAGCATCGGCTGCGTTAGTTGTAACACCAATGGTTGCGGCAAGAAGAATCGCACGAAGAATTCCTAAGAATCTAGACATGACTGTTCCACTAGCCATGATTAGCGACGAGCGAAGAATACTCATTCGGCAACCTCTGACTTACTTCGTCTAGTCATTCTCAAAACACCAAGACCTAACAAGATGGCAATGATAGATCCGAAGACAACAATGATTACTACTTCAATATCAGGATTCACAGTTAGCTTCATAGAAACTGTTTGACCAATTCTGATGTCAGTGAAAGTTGTCAACCAAACGTTTAGTTTGTATTCGCCACCAGAGAGAATGCTGATTGGAATCAGAGCATCTTTTCTGGAGTTAGCAGGGATTGTTAGTGTCACAAACTTTTCAGCGCTCACCGCAGGATCGGGTGAAGAGGTGTGTACACGAACTCTCACCTGACGGTCATAGTTGTTTTGAACAGAGACAGGAATTTTTGACTCACGTGAAACGATGTTGATGTCAGACCCTGAGACAACAAAAACTTGAGCCGGTGGTAAAGCGGCGTTAACTGGGGTAGCGATTGCTAGTAAAGCCAAGAGTGCTGAAGCTAAAACTTTTCCTAGAGTCCTCATTGCTTAGCAACCCACTCTTGAACAATTAGAGCTAGACGTCTTTCATTCTCGTGAGTTAGCTCAGCATGAAGTAGGTCAATGTTGACCCAGCGAATATCTACCGCTTCTCTATCTGGATCATTCTCAATGGTTAGCTCTCCACCGGTTTGCTTCATTAGGAAGTGATGAACAGTCTTAGCGATGATTGAAGTTGGTGTTGAAAATTCGTAATGAATTGAACCTAAAGACTCAATAATGCTTGCTTCAAGTCCTGTTTCTTCAGCTATCTCTCTGAGAGCTGCCTGTTCAACTGTTTCTGTTCCTTCTAGGTGACCTTTAGGCACACACCAGTCAATACGACCTCCACGGTTTCTTCTGCCGATTACGGCAATCCGGGGAGACCCATCAGCGGCTAGAACAAACCCCCCGGCTGAAGTCTCCTCGACACGAGGTTTCTGTCGAGAGTTCATTGCTTTAGCCTAATGCGGAGCCATTTGTTGGGCATACTTAA
>JBIILH010000015.1:0-14564 GCA_044232765.1 Rhodoluna sp.
CGTATTGCAAGACTTACTCAGATCCTTGCTAACTCTGTTGTTGGTGAATCACAAGAATCAAGTGACACTGTTGCCCAAGGCATGGTTATCACGATTGAACTAAATGAAAAGAAGATGGAATTCTTACTAGGTTCAGCTGAAATGGCAGAGAACACAGACATGAGTGTTTACTCACCAGATAGCCCTATGGGAATAGCAATTATGGGTGCCAAGATCGGTGAATCAGTTTCTTACACAGCACCTAATGGCAAGACATTGACTGTGAAGATAGTTTCAGTCAAACACTTCGAAGGCTAGTCTTCTCTAGCTTCCATGATTCTAGGCTTTAGGCCTGCTTCTTTTAGAGCCTTGATTACCTCTAGTGTGTGCTCATGTCCTGATGTTTCAACTGAAAGATTTAGTTCAACCTCAGAGATGTTCAAACCAAGACCGTGTCTGGTGTGTAGAACTTCAACAACGTTGGCATTAGCCTTAGCAATCACAGCAGCTGTCAAAGACAGCTGACCTGGACGGTCAGGAAGCATGACAGAGATAGTTGTGTAACGCTCAGCAGCTGCCAGACCATGTCTAACTACTCTCTGAAGTAGTAGTGGATCCATATTTCCACCAGAAAGAATTACAACAGTATTTCCCTTTAGTTTCAGCTTGCCAGCAAGAATAGCTGCAACACCAACAGCACCAGCAGGTTCAACTACCTGCTTAGCTCTTTCCAAGATCACCAAGATTGCTTTAGCAATCTCGTTTTCACTAACAGTGACTACCTTTTCGATGTTCTTCTTGATTAGTTCAAAAGGAATACGTCCTGGCTTTGAAACAGCAATACCATCGGCAATTGTTGGGGTGATAGCAATTTCTGTTAGCTTGCCCTTTTTGAGTGATGTTACATAAGGAGCAGCATGCTCTGACTGAACACCGTAGATCTTTACTTTTCTCCCATTGGCTTTAGCTTTTAGTTTTGCTGCAACAGCAACACCAGCAGCTAGACCGCCACCACCGATAGCAACAACAATGTTGTCCACCTCAGGTAGTTCATTCAAGATCTCAAGACCAACAGTTCCCTGTCCTATGACAACATCGATGTGATCAAAAGGTGGGATAAAGACAGCATGCTTCTTCTCTGCATATTCTTTAGCTGCTTTTAGGCAGTCAGCGAAAGTGTCACCGGTTAGAACTACTTCTGCTCCATAACCACGGGTAGCTGAAACCTTAGGAAGCGATGCACCTACTGGCATAAAGATCTTTGCTGAGATTCCTAGTTCTCTTGCTGCAAGGGCAACACCTTGAGCATGGTTACCAGCACTAGCTGCAACCACTCCACGCTTACGTTCTTGAGCGGTTAGCTTAGACATGCGGTTGAACGCTCCGCGAACCTTATAGGCACCAGTTCTTTGCAGGTTCTCTGCTTTTAGGAATACTTGGCTGCCTGAAATCTCTGTTAGGTAACTGTTTAGAAGTAGGGGTGTCTTCTTGGCAATTGCAGCAACGTTTAACGCAGCAGCTTCAAAGTCTTCAAGAGTGGGGCTAACCACTGGAGTTTCGTTAGGCATTTGTTCTCTCTTACCTGTTTTATAAGAGTTTAGTCGCCCTAGGCTAATGGCTACCACAAGCCTGTAATCAAGTGAAACATGACTTCTTGACTAGCAATAAAGTATTTAGAGGACAAAGGAACCAGATGGCCAATTCACTCTCAGCTAAGCAAGCAAAGCTATTGGCTTTGCATGCCTGTGGGCTGGATACCAGGCAGGATAAGACTGTTCTAGATGTCATTAACCGCTTTGGGATGTTGCAGATCGATAGTGTCAATGTCTTTGAGAGAGCCCACTACATGCCGCTATTTAGCCGCTTGGGCTCTTATGACAAGAAAGAGTTGGATTCCCTTACTGGAGGAAAGAATCCGACTCTGATTGAGTATTGGGCTCATCAGGCAAGTTTTATCAAGACGGAAGACTTTCCGCTATTTGATTGGCGCATGCAGTGGTACCGAGATAGAGCAAGCCTTGCCGGAAGCTTCGAGAAAGAGAACAAGAAACTTGTTTCCTGGATCAAAGCAGAACTTCTAGCTAATGGCCCTATGACTTCTAGCCAGTTTGAACATGAAGAGAACAAAAGACAGGGTTCTTGGTGGGGTTGGAGCAATGTGAAGAGAGCTCTTGAGCGATTGATCTTCCAAGGAGAACTAATTGCTGCTGGAAGGCAGAACTTCAGCAGAATCTATGCTCTTCCTGAACAAGTAATTCCTACAAAGATTCTCAACAAGAGTGTTGATCACATCAAGGCTCAAGAACTACTGATTTCGAATGCTTCAAGACTTATGGGAGTTGGCACAGTAAAAGATATTGCTAATGTCTACTGTCAAAACGCAACTGAAGTAAAGCCAATACTTGGATCCCTTCTAGAGCAGGGAGTGATCCAAGAAGTGACAGTAGAGAACTGGAAAGATAAAGCCTTTATTCATAAAGACTTTATTGATTTCAACTTCAAAGAGATTAAGCCATCACTCACTACTGTGCTCTCCCCCTTTGACCCACTTACCTGGCAAAGAGAAAGAGCACTTCGAATCTTCAACTTTGACTACCGTATTGAGATCTACACTCCTGAACCAAAGAGAATCTATGGCTACTACAGCCTGCCAACACTTCACAAAGACAACCTGGTAGCAAGAATAGATCTCAAGTCAGATAGACAAAACAAAACACTCTTAGTTCAATCTGCTTGGCATGAGAAACATCTAACCCCTAAAGAAGTTGAGATATCAGCCAAAGCAATCTCAAAGCATTTAGTTGAGGTTAGAAAGTGGCAGGGACTAGAAAGTATTGAGGCTAAGCCAAAAGGAAACTTAGAACTGAGTTCCAATATCCCCCAGACGTTCAATTCTTTTATCTAGTGGCGGGTGGGTTGAGAATAGTCTTTGAGCAACAGATGGCTTCACAGGATCATTGATATACATGTGAGCCATTGACGAGGCAGCTCTCTTCATTGGTTGACCATAATCTCTAAGTTTGGCAAGTGCACTTTGAAGGCCTTCTGGGAAACGAGTTATCTCAGCAGCTGAAGCATCAGCGAGGTATTCTCTCTGTCTTGAAACAGCAGCGCTGACAATTGGGCCAATTAGGGCTGAAACAATCCAGGCCACGATGCCAAAAGCAATCAGAGCGAGAGCCATTGGTCCACTGTCTTTGCTCCTTGAGTGGCTTGAATAGAAAGCCATTCTTAGGAAGAAGTCAGCCAAGATACCAACAGCACTCACAAGACCAAAGACAACTGTTGAAACTCTAATGTCGTAGTTCTTGACGTGAGCCATCTCATGAGCCATTACACCTTGAAGTTCATTGTCATCCATGATGGCAAGTAGTCCTGTTGTTGCAGCGACCACTGCATGCTTAGGATCTCTTCCTGATGCAAAGGCATTAGGAGCTTCATCTTTGATTAGATACACCTTAGGCATTGGCATACCTTCACTGATTGAAATGTTTTCAACGATTCGCCAAAGCCTTGGGTTATCTGCTTTAGTGATTTGAACTGCACCTGAAGCAGCAACAGCAAATGCTCCAGCTGCGTAGTACTGAATAAGTGCATACAAGGCTACAAAGCCAATAATCATAAAGGCTGAAGAGCCGTAGCCGGTTGCATAACCGGCATAGGTTGCTAGGCCTCCAATTAGGAGAACAAAGAAAATGATTATAAAGACAGTGTTGCGCTTATTTGCAGCTATCGCTGAATACATTTAATAAAACTCCTAGGGAGATTTAGAACTTAACCTGAGGTGCGTTCTGAATAGCTGCTAGATCTGCAACTTCATAGAATGCACGCTCAACAAATCCAAGACCCTTAGCAAAGAATGAGTTAGGCCATACCTGGATCTTGGTGTTTAGTTCACGAACCCCACCGTTATAGAAACGACGAGAAGCCATGATCTTGTCTTCGGTGTCAGATAGCTCTGCTTGAAGAGATAGGAAGTTCTGGCTTGCCTGAAGAACTGGATATGCTTCAGCAACCGCGAATAGCGACTTCAATGCACCCTGCAACATGTTCTCGGCTGCCGCGGCTTTCTGTGGATCAGCTAGTGCTTCTCCTGAGATAGTTGCAGCTCTTGCCTTGGTTACGTTCTCAAAAACTTGAGCTTCGTGCTTGGCATAACCCTTAACAGTCTCAATGAGGTTAGGAATTAGATCTGCTCTTCTCTTGAGCTGAACAGTGATATCGCTCCATGCTTCATCAACACGAATGTTTAGACGGACAAGTCCGTTTCGCATGCTGACAAACCAGATGCCACCAATTACTACTACAGCCAATACAACCAACAGAATTTCTACCATTACATCTCCTTGTTAGAACCGCACCTAGCGGTATTGGAATAAGCCTAAGGTTTGTAAGGGGTTATGGGCAGCAATCTCAGTAATCTCTAAGCGAACTAGGACGGTGCCCCCAGTGGGACTCGAACCCACACTGGGACGATTTTAAGTCGTCTGCCTCTGCCATTGGGCTATGGGGGCGCACCTATTTAGTTCTAATTAAGCCTTAGGACGTGATGCCCAGGTCTCAAAGATCTGGCGAGGGTTCTCGGTAGCAGCAATAGAGACGATGTCACGCTTGAAGATGAAATTAGAAACCCAACCCATTATTACTCTGTGCTTACGCTCAAACATTGGCATAGCTAGACCATGGTAAACACGGTGAGCACACCAAGCTAAGAAGCCCTTGAGGACAATGTTTCCTGACTGGAATACACCGTTATAAAGACCAAGACCAGCAACTGCTCCTAGGTTCTTGTGCTTGTATTCCAGGATGCCTTCATTACGTAGAGTAGAAACAATGTTCTTAGCAAGTAGCTTGCCCTGACGAACAGCGTGCTGAGCGTTAGGAACACAGTAGCCACCAACACCACCACCAGTTAAATCAGGAACTGCAGCAACGTCTCCAGCTGTCCATGCTCCTTCTACTGCTTCGCCATCTTTACTAACCTGAAGAGTTGGTAGAGCAAGGATTCTTCCTCTTTCATCAAGAGGAAGGTCAGTGTTCTTGTTGAATGGAGAGGCCATAACACCAGCAGTCCATACGATTACATCGCTCTCAAACTTCTCACCTGTTGATAGTTCAACAACACCATCGGCAGCTGAAAGTAGTTGAGTGTTTAGGTGAACTTTTGCTCCACGACGATCTAGGTCAGAAAGAACCCATTCAGAAGTCTTCTGAGAAACCTCAGGCATGATTCTGCCCATAGCTTCAATTAGGTGGAAGTGGACATCAGCAAATGTTAGACCTGGGTAGTAACGAAGTAGGTAAGAAGCTAGGTTACGCATTTCAGCGAATACTTCGATACCAGCAAAGCCTCCACCAACAACTACGAAGGTAAGCAGTCTGTCACGAGCAGGACCTGCAGGCATGTTTACTGCCTTGTCAAAGTTAGTGAGAATACAGTTACGAATTTCAATTGCTTCTTCAACGGTCTTTAGACCAATTGCGAAATCAGCAACACCTGGAATTGGGAAAGTTCTTGAAACAGCACCAGCAGTCATAATGACCTGATCGTATGATTGCTTGATTTCTCCAACAACAGGAAGAACAATTGTTGCTACCTTATTGGCGTGTTCAATGTTGGTCATGGTGCCATTGATGATGTTTGTGTTCTTTAGGTGTCTACGGTGAGAGACAACTGTGTGTCTAGCCTCAATCGATCCAGCAACTACCTCAGGTAGGAACGGTTGGTAAGTCATGTATGGAAGTGGGTCAACTAGAGTGACCTCTGCCTCACCTTTACCTAGCAGTTTCTCTAGTTTGAATGCTGTGTAGAAACCGGCGTAACCGCCACCGACGATCAAGATTTTTTGCATGCTGGTATTTCCTAAGTTTTTTGGACTTTTTGTGAGAGCTTCTGTGCGCTCCTTTGATTTTACTGGGTTGGCTACCTTACATCTGCACTTACTCGCATCAAAGCCAGCTGCTTCTAGGCTCAAATCACCAATTAGGTTGAATCCAGGGCCTTTAGCAAGAGAATGGGCTGCTAATGCGTGCAGGCACTTGACTCTAGTAGGCATTCCCCCAGCACTTATTCCTGCTATTTCCTCAACCTGATCAATAGCTTCACGCTCTGAGATGTAGTCTTCGTGAGCCTTTAGGTAGTTAGCTGCTAACTCTTTATCGGAAGCTAAACGTTCCTGCAGAGTAACCATGAAACCATCTGCCTCTAGACCGCTAAGAGCAGCTGAGGTAGCGGGGTGGGTTAGATAGTAGAAGGTTGGGAAAGGTTCACCGTGAGAGAGTCTTGGGGATGTTTGAACAACCATTGGTTTGCCGCAAACACAACGAGCAGCAATACCTAATACATCTCGCATAGGTCGACCAAGCTGAGCTTGCATCTCAGCAAGATCTGCTTCTGTTGCTTTAGTTATTGGCATTATTTGCTTGCTTGAGATTTAGTTTTAGAAACTGGTTGGTCTAGCCCTGCTCTAATAACTGATTGCATTAGACCTTTAGCCCAGTCTTTCTTGGTTGTGCCAATGGTTTGTGAGAAATCTGCACTGCTCTTCTTTTGAGCAAGTAGTGCACCAACAGTTCCACTGGTGTCTGAAAGGTTAAGTCCGTCGGCATCTAGAACTAGATAGCTGATTTCGCCTGGAACTACATAGAACAATCTGTCTCTAGCTTGAGCACGGATATAAACAGGATCATCCCAGCGCTTTTTCTCTTCAGTGATGTTCTCTAGGTTCTCTTTAGCAGCATCTAGTTTTGCTTGCAGTTGATTGATCTGAGTCTGCATAACAAAGTAGTCGCTGAGTCTAGGTCCGACAGATGAAACACCAAAGACAATAAGTCCTATTGTCACAAGGGTTGAAGGTGTCCAAGAGAATCGGTTAGATACTCTTTGTCTAACAGTGCCGACCTTTGTTTGAGCAGATGCTCGAACATTGACCTTCCTGTTTGGATTCCTAGTTGCCATAAGTGTTATTAGGCCTTGTAGCGAGGGAAAGCTGCTGCACCTGGGTAGTAAGCAGCATCAGCTAGTTCTTCTTCAATACGTAGAAGCTGGTTGTATTTAGCAACTCTTTCGCTTCTTGCAGGAGCACCAGTCTTGATCTGTCCAGCGTTAGTTGCAACAGCGAGGTCAGAGATGAAAGTGTCTTCTGTTTCACCTGAACGGTGAGAGATGATTGCCTTCATGCCTGATCTTTGAGCTAGAGCAACTGCATCTAGAGTCTCTGTAAGAGTTCCAATCTGGTTTACCTTAACCAAGATTGCGTTACCCGCTAGTTCATCAATACCCTTCTGCAAACGAGCAGGGTTTGTAACATACAAGTCATCTCCAACAAGCTGAACCTTGTTACCCAAAGCAGCTGTAATCTTTGTCCAACCAGCCCAGTCATCTTCAGCTAGTGGGTCTTCGATAGAAACTAGTGGGAAGTCAGCAACGAGAGTCTCGTAGTAAGAAATCATTTCTTCACGAGTTAGTTCTTTACCTTCAAAGCTGTAACGCTCGCTCTTCTCGTCATAGAACTCTGTTGCAGCAACATCTAGAGCAAGACCAAAGTGCTTTCCTAGAACATAACCTGAACCGTTGATAGCTTCTGAGATGAGTTCTAGAGCTGCACGGTTAGTTGGTAGATCAGGAGCAAAGCCACCTTCATCTCCTAGACCGGTTGCTAGGTTCTTTGAGTTTAGAAGAGCCTTTAGTGAGTGATAAACCTCAGTACCTGCACGAAGTGCTTCTGAGAATGAATCAAAACCAATAGGAACGATCATGAACTCCTGGATGTCAACACCATTGTCAGCGTGAGATCCACCATTGATGATGTTCATCAAAGGAACTGGAAGTGTGTAAGCGTTAGGTCCACCTAGGTAGCGGTAGAGCGGCTGACCAGTTGACTCAGCAGCTGCACGAGCATTAGCAAGGGAAACACCAAGGATTGCGTTAGCTCCTAGGTTTGACTTGGTTGGGGTTCCATCCATACGGATAAGTTGTGCATCAACAAGTCTCTGGTCTAGGGAATCAAAATCAATGATTCCAGTCTCATCGTGACCAATCTCATCGATAACTGCCTTCACAGCTTTCTGAACACCCTTACCTAGGTAACGCTTCTTGTCACCATCACGTGACTCGTGAGCTTCAAAAGCTCCAGTAGAAGCACCTGAAGGAACAGCTGCTCTACCAAAAGCTCCATCACTTAGTAAAACTTCAACTTCAATAGTTGGGTTTCCTCTTGAGTCAAGAATTTCTCTTGCGCCTACTGCATCAATGATGGACATGGTTCTCCTAGATAGTTATTCGATTGGGGCTATAAAGCCTAAAAACACGCCTTCGGGTCACTACAAGTTTAGTTGCTGATGGCCTTAAAGCTCAGTTCCGCAGTTTCTGCCCCAACTAGAGCAAACTCACTAAACCCATTAGCCATAAGGCTATCTAGCAAGACATTGAGCTTTTTAGGCTTGATCTCTAAACGAACAGCCTTACCTGAGGCAATCAGTTGCTTCTGGAAAGCAACTGCCTTAGTTATAACCTCAAGTGAACTATCTTCAAGAACTAGAACTACCCCAGCTGATTTAGCCTGAGTCTCAACTAGCTCAATAACTCTTTCAAAACCAATAGAAATACCAACAGCAGGAACATCAGTTCCTAGCCATTTACCAACCATGCCGTCATAGCGACCACCGCCACCAATAGCAGAGCCAGTTCCTGGTAGTTCTATTTCAAAGATGGTTCCGGTGTAGTAACCCATGCCTCTAACAAGCGTCGGATCAAAGCGAAGACGACCCTCTGACACAGCACTGAAGATAGGGCCAAGAATCTCAGGAACAGTTGTGTCTGCTTTAGCTAGCCAAGCACTTGCCTTTTCTGCTACGTCGTCCCTTAGACGTTCTCTAAGTTCAGTAACAACACCTGTTGCCTCAATCTTGTCTAGCTTGTCGATGATGATCATCGCTGAAGAACGGTCTTCTTCTTTAACTCCAAAGCCATCTAGTAGCGAGGTAAGCAGTTCTCGATGATTGATTCGAATAACTGCCTTGTTTAGACCAAGAGCATCAAGGGCTGCTAAAGAAGCATTTAGTAGTTCAATCTCAGCCAGAACACTGCCATCACCAATGATGTCGATATCGCATTGCATGAACTGACGGTAACGACCCTTCTGTGGTCGTTCTGCTCTCCAAACGGGCCCCATCTGAATAGCCTTGAAAACAGTTGGAAGTTCATTCCTATTGGTTGCATAGAACCTAGTTAGAGGAACGGTTAGATCAAAACGTAGACCGAGGTCAGCCAGAGCATCAACAGAAGACATATCTTCCAGAGCACTATCTAGCTCAGCCCCTCTTTTCATAACCCTGTAGGCAAGCTTTTCGTTATCTCCACCCTGACCTGATGTCAGACGCTCTAGATTCTCTAAAGCAGGAGTTTCAACCTCCTGGAAACCAAAGGAAGAGTAAACACCCCTAATAACCCCTAAAACACTCTCCCGCTTAGCCTTCTCTAGAGGTAGGAAGTCCCTCATACCTCTAGGTGGGTTTATGTCTTTAGCCATGGGTCAAGTTTGGCAGATATAGAACAAAAACACTTGCAGTGAAGCGAATCGGTTGTCTAGTTCAACCCAAACGAATCAACCATGTTTGTCTTGATTACATCCCATATCACACGAGCACGAAGATCAATCTCGGTACTTGTCCACTGAACTGTAGTCGGCATCCTATTTAGGCCCAATCCATCTGTGATTTCTCTACTGCCTTTCGACAACTGGGAATAGTTACCGGCCACAAGTCTGTTCAAGTACAGCTCGCTCTCTTTGTAGTTCTCTTGTTTATTCTGGTCCCAAGGTAAGGCATCAGACTGAAGTCTGTTGTCCTTAGGATGGAGAAGAGCCAAGTTGCCAAGAGAGTGAACGTACTTATTCTCGAATGTAGATTGCTCCTCTGGTTTGAATGAAGCCCAATTGCCTGGCTTTTCAAAGTTTTCAAACTTACTTGGATTCTGAGGAAATATGTGGTCTAAGTCGAAACCAGGCTTATCGTCGCTCTTTCCTGACGTCCTCATGTAGGACTTCATTTGAGTTTCTATAGCATCGAATTCCTCTTGGTAAATCCTAGATGCCCGTGCAAGCAAATAGCGCAAAACTTCTTGGTGGGATTGAGTGGTATATCTCAAGGAGGAAATCCTTATGAATGCTGTATCAAATAACGTATCAAGTTCTTCAAAGGCACCTGCATCTGTTGCGGCTTGAATCAATTCCTTTTTTGTAGGATTTGCATCAAGTTTGCTGACATTGTGGGCCCAAGGGTGAACGTTTCTTTCGAATTCCTTTACAGTCTTGGATAGAACCGCAAGCACCATGCGATCTTGAACCATACGATTAAGAATTTTGTAGGCGTCATCGGTGAGGTGTGCTCCGGCTAATAGAACTTCAAAGTGCTGCACAAATTTTCGCAAGTACGCGAAATAGCTCCAGTCGTCATATCCCCCAAGCTGCTCGACCGTGTTCAGGCTCAGCTGTTTGATCATTTTGGCATTGGCAGGCAGAGAAAGAGCGAACTCCTTGACTTTTTGGGCACTATCAAGTTGAGCGGATTCCCCAATTGAGCTCTCTTTTTGGTGGTCAATTTTCCGGGTAGGTGCAAAGGTCCCAAATAAGTTATTTGTAGAGATTGACTTTCCAGTCATGATTCCTGCCTTCAACTTGAGCAGGAAATCCATGTTCTTTGTGCGCTTCAACCTTGATCCATCAAGCAGGTTTGCAGCGTCGTTCCAGTGCTTAGCAAGCGCATCAAATTCAGAGTCTGACACACCTTGAAAAAGGAAATTCTTGATTAGGTCAGAATCGTCCAGAACTAAGCCACGGTTGTTTACTCTAGAGAAAATTCTCATAGCATGCTTGGCGTCTTCTAGCTCAAGCCTAATCAGCTTGACATTCTCCTTCAAATACTTTGCAAAATCCTGGGCTCGCTCATCGTTGTAGGCGTCGAAATATTCATTGATCTGTGACCAAGCCGAGATTATGTTCGTCGCAGTTGGGCCATCTAAGCTTGGTATCTTTTCGTCAGATATCAGGGCCGACAGAATTATGTCACCATTCGAGGCTGGTTTGATTCTGGCTAACTCGCCGTCATTATAGCTATGGCTTATTAGTAAGTTCCACTCGGAAATCACTTTTGGAGTGGCTGGAATTCGATTCAGTCTCTTATAGAAGTAGAGGGCCATCAGATAAAGCGTTGTACAGCGTTGCTGTCCGTCAATAAGGTCCCACTGCATTGAATCTAAATCTGCTAGTCGAGTATCTGATGGGCAGACAATAATTTGCCCTAAGAGGTACTCCTCTGTCTTTGACTCGTCATATGACAGGTCCAAGTCGTCCAAAAGAATTCCGACTTGCTCCTCTCCCCACGCGTAACCTCTCTGATAGCGAGGCACAATGTAGTGATCTTCCCAAAATAACTTTTTGACGCTTACTAGGTCGTACTCCAGCTTTGGCTTGTTGTTCCCATTTGTCATTGGCTGCTCCTACATTAGTATCTTAAGTGTAGGGGTTAGGAGATCCAATGAAAGTTTTTGACAGCTTAAGTACTAATAGCAACTTGGCTTGTTTCAGCCGTGTAATTGACGAACTCAAAAGTGATTTGAGTGGCCTTCCTCCAATTGGCCCTAACTTCGGAAAGAGCTTAACCATCCGAAAGAAAATGAACGAACTGGCCAAACGAAACAAATGGTACAAAAAAGTAGGAATTAATTCGCAAATTACGGATAGCGAACGCCGCTCTAATTACTTTGTTGAATACATGCATGATTTCGTTTGTCCAACTTGCGATGAGACACATCGAATTAATCTAGAACTTTGTTTTGATAACAGGCAAGCAATGGCAGCCAACATTTTTAAGTTGGAAATTGCAAATACGAATTTTGCTGCAAAGAGAAACAGTAAGAGTCTGGGAGTAATCGTTTGTCTAACTGACCGGGCTAAGCAGCTGGGAAATTGGGATAATTCAGTTGGAACTTTTGATGAGTATATTCTTGCAATCGAAACGGGCTACAAGGATTATCTTCAAACTGACTTGGCCTTAATTTCAATTGACGCTTGAGTCTCCGCAGTCGGCTAATTTTTTGCGGCTTGGGTTTACTTTCTAAGATCAGACGCTATAACTCGGCCAACTCTTTCTATAAGTCCGATTACTAAGGCGTTACCCATAAAAAACGCTCTTCTCACGTCACTAATGTCCTCACCTGATGAGCCTTGAGCCGTCCAGTTATCTGGAAAACCATTTAGGCGTTCAAGCTCAATAGGCAATAAACGTCGGTGCTTAGTCCCGACTTTAATAATGTGCTTGAATCTCGAAGGGGTGTTTCCACCCTCACCGGTAAGGATGGTGCGACTTGGCTTATCAAGTGAGTCTGGATAAGCCATCTTTCCTTCTGCATAGAAGTAGGTAGTGCCCGATGCTTTGTGGGTACGTTCAATTGACTTCGCACCTTTAAGATACTCCCACTCGGTCAGTCTTTCTTTATCAATCCAGTACTCTTTCGGAACATCAGCAGAGTCAACAAGAACATCCTTTAGTGTTTCTCGCTGACCTGAGTAGTTCGACTTAGTCTTTGCTGTCCAAACAACGCCATCGCGGTAGACACCTGAATCAAGGAATGGGCTCATCTTTCCCTGTGGGTTGAACTTCTTGGTAATTTCTTCTGGATCTGAGTCCAGTTCAAAAGTTGAAAGCTCTGTCACTGGGCTAAAGCTAAAAGCTCTGCTGAGTACACCAGTCTTGAAGATGTAATCCCCTGGTTTGCTCTTATTCCACTTGGCTAAATCGTTTCTTGTGGCGACGATAAATACTCGAATACGACGTTGCGGGAAACCTTCTTCAGCGGCATTCATCAATCTCCACTCGATTGTGTAGCCAAGATCTCCCAGTGTTCGAAGCATGATGGCAAAGTCTCGCCCACGTTGGGTCGAGGGAGACTTGAGAAGACGATCAACGTTTTCTAGAAATACAAACTTTGGCTTTCTGTGCGCAACGAGCTTGTAGATTGCCCACCAGAGAACACCTTTTTTACCTTCAAGGCCTTTAGAGGAGTTCAGAGACTTTGCTACTGAGTAGTCCTGGCATGGGAATCCGCCAACCACTAAATCTACTTTTGGAATTTCGTTAGATTTTCCAGAAACAACTCGGTCTACAACATCCTGAATGTCTTCGTTAGAGTGGCCAGTTTCACCGAAGTTTGCGACATAAACACTTGAGGCGTGTTGAGTCTTTGTTGAAGGTTCCCACTGGCTTGAGAAGGTGGTCTCTAATCCAGCTCGGTCTAGGCCTATGCGGAACCCGCCCACGCCTGCGAATAGCTCCGCTACGGTACCTACTGATTTCTTAGTTGCCATCACCATCTCCTACAAGGATCGTATATGATCCCACTGACTTTTTGGGGATCACCGCACCGTGTCGATCAGATTTCGGAGAACCTAATCTTCAACCCCAATAACCCCAGCATCACTAGCAGCTAGTACTTCTGCTTTCCTGATGTCGTCTGAGAGATCTCTTACTGCTGTTCTTAGAGCTCTTTCAGGGTCTAGGTCTTGAGCTTTGGCTGCTTGGACTATGGCTAGAAGAAGTGCTCCTAGTTGTTCTTCTGTGTCTAGCTGGATTGGAGACTGGGTGTCTTTATCTAAGAGGTTTATCTTCTGGGCTTTGCCGATTACTTTGCTAGCTAGAGCAAGAGCTGGCATGCCTTGAGGAATACCGTCTAATACAGATGCTCGTTCTGGCTTCTCTTTTTGTTTGTGGTTATCCCAGTTGAGCATTACATCATCGCCTGTATTGGCTTTGTATTTCTCTAGTTCTTCAGGGGTGCCAAATACGTGAGGGTGTCTACCCTCCATCTTTTCTCTTGTGAACTTAGCAACATCTTCGATGTTGAAAGGTTCTCCTAAAGAACCTGCCTGAGCTAGGTCTGAGTGGAAGACAACTTGGTATAGAACATCTCCTAGTTCTTCTAAGACATCTTCTCTAGTTCCGGACTCAATGGCATTTATGAGCTCATAGGTCTCTTCTAGAAGGTATTGAACTAGAGACTCGTGTGTTTGTTCAGCATCCCAAGGACAGCCTCCAGGAGATCTAAGAGTGTTGGCTGTTTGGATTAGTTTGTCTAGTTCGCTCATGTTGCTAGTTTGCCAGAGAAGTGCCTCGCACAGGTCTTCCTGGGCTGTGGAGAAGACAAGCGTGAATGGTTCAGTCTTTATAGTCTGGGCCAAGTTCTAAGGCTATTGAGTCCAAATCTGAAGCACCTTTTGATGATGCTGTGCCCATCACAAAAGTTCTGATTCGAATTTTCTGTTCATATCAAAATAACCAAATAGTCATTCATGGTTGTTACGACAAGAGTCGTTTTGGTTCTGGCAAAAGACAAAACGAGGCCATTCAAAAAGCTCGCGAGTCTTTATTGACATTCAAGCAAGGAGAATAGATGATTACTTTTATGGAAGCACACAAAAAGCCTGAAATCAGCGAACACGATGCACTTTGGGCTCCGATTATTGCCGACTTGCCTCAGGAAGCAAAAGATTACCTTCAGAGATGGGACGTGGCCATCGCTCTTAGAGATG
>JBIILH010000077.1:0-4802 GCA_044232765.1 Rhodoluna sp.
CTGTAGAAATTACTGGTGTTGACCTTGAAGGTGCAGATGCCGGAACTGTTACTGGTGCACAAGGTGTTGCCACCAACGAATGGGCAGTAAACCTAAACTTCAATGCTGAAGGTGGTGACAAGTTTGCCAAGGTAACTGGTCGTCTTTTCCCACTTACTGAACCGCAGAACAGATTTGCAGTAACCATCGATGGTTACGTAATTACTGCACCAACCACACAGGCTGTTATCACCGGTGGATCTGCACAAATCACTGGATCTTTTGATCAGGCAAGCTCAAAGGTTCTAGCTGACCAGCTGAAGTATGGTTCATTACCAATTTCATTCGCTGTTCAGTCCCAGGAAAACATTTCAGCAACCCTAGGTTCAGAGCAGTTACAAGCCGGTTTGCTTGCTGGACTTATCGGAGTAATTCTTGTTGTCATCTACTCTGTGTTCCAATACAGGGGACTAGCGGTTATAACGATTGGTTCATTGGTTGTTGCCGGTATTTTGACCTACATCCTGATTGCACTTCTGACCTGGCGTGCTGACTACAGACTTTCACTTTCAGGTATCGCAGGTTTGATCATGGGTATTGGTATTACTGCAGACTCCTTCATTGTTTACTACGAACGTGTTAAAGATGAACTTCGTGAAGGCAAGCCTTTGTATGTTGCTGTTGAAAGTGCATGGAACAGAGCGAAGCGAACAATCATTGTTTCTGGTGCTGTAAGCCTTCTAGCCTCTGTTGTGCTTTACATCCTGACTGTAGGTAACGTAAGAGGATTTGCCTTCACACTTGGTCTAACAACTCTTATCGACCTCACAGTCGTGTTCCTGTTCACTTACCCAGCTTTCAGATTGCTCACCAAGAGCAAGTTCTTTATGTCTGGAAACGCTTGGACAGGTTTGCAGTTGAGAGATAGTGCTGCTTTTGGTTACACAGGACGTGGAACATTCAGAGTCGCACCATCAGTTTCATCAGGCAAGATTGCTAAGTCCTCTAAAGAAGCTGAACGACGTCAGACTATTGCCGAGCGTAAAGCTTCAGCAGATCAGAATTCAACCGCTAAGAACAAGGAGAACAACTAATGTCTCGTTTTACCGACCTTGGTAACCAGCTATACAGCGGTGAGAAGTCAATCAACTTCGTGGGTAGACGAAAGTATTTCTACATAGCGGCGGCTGTGACTGTGGTCCTTGCCATCATGATTCCAGTTGTTAAGGGTGGATTTAACTTTGGCATCGAATTCCGCGGTGGTTCTGAATACAAGATTTCTGAAAGCAAACTGCAGAGCACAACTCTGGCAGAAGATGCTGTTCATGAAGTGGTTCCAGCAATCCAGGTAAACACAACTATCATCGGTGGAGACACAGTGCGTGTTCAGACTCCGCAGCTAAGCGATGAGCAATCAGAGCAGGTTCGTCTAGCACTGGCCAAGGCTTATGAAGTTAAGGACAGTAACGTAGCGAGCTCATTCATTGGGCCTAACTGGGGAGCCGACATTACTAATAAGGCTCTTTGGGGTCTACTAATCTTCATCCTGCTAGCAGCAATCTTGATGGCTCTTTACTTCAGAACCTTGAAGATGAGTGCTGCGGCTATGTTGGCTTTGGCTCACGACCTTATTCTTACCGCTGGTCTCTATGCAGCATTGGGCTTCGAGGTTACTCCAGCAGCCGTTATCGGTTTCCTAACCATCCTTGGTTACTCCCTTTACGACACCGTGGTTGTGTTTGACAAGATCAGAGAGAACACCAACGAGGTTGAATTCAGTGAAACAACTACTTTCGCTGAGCAGGTAAACCTTGCGGTCAACCAAACTTTGGTTCGATCCATCAACACCTCTATCGTCGGTGTGCTACCAGTTGCCTCCATTTTGTTCATCGGAGCTACTTTCCTAGGAGCTGGAACCCTTAGAGACATCTCGTTGGCATTGTTTGTTGGAATTATCGTAGGTACCTACTCAACAATCTTTATTGCAGCTCCTGCTTATTCACACATGCGTGAGGGAGAAGCGAAGTTTGCAAAGGCTGAGAAAAAGATTCTTGCTAAGAGAAGTGCAATCGCCGGCTAGTTCAGTTATTCTTTAGTTCAACTTAGAAGGATGATATGTCGGACACAGCAGGCGGTGGCACACTAGCAACACTGCGAAATCGCCTGCCTAGAATCTTCACCCGACCGACTGAAGGCTCTGGAATCGCTGAGGTTCTAAAAGCAGCCAAAGTAGCGCATCCAAAGCTTGATTTCTCTATTGTTGAAAAGGCTTTCACTGTAGCCACTAAGGCTCACGCAGGTCACACTCGTAAGAGTGGAGACCCGTACATCACTCATCCTGTTGCTGTTGCTCAACTATTAGCTGATCTTGGCATTGGACCTGCTGGACTGGCAGCAGCACTACTTCATGACACTGTTGAAGATACTGACTACACCCTTGACCAACTAAGAGCAGATTTCGGTGACGAAGTAGCCATGCTTGTCGACGGCGTTACAAAATTAGACAAAGTTAAGTTCGGTGCGGATGCTCAGGCGGAAACTGTTCGCAAGATGGTTGTCGCCATGTCCAAGGACATCCGTGTATTGGTTATCAAGCTAGCCGACAGATTGCACAACGCTAGAACCTGGGGTTTTGTTCCTGAAGCAAAGGCAAAGCAGAAGGCCCAGGAAACATTAGAGATTTATGCGCCTCTTGCTCATCGTCTAGGTATTAGCGCCTTCAAGCTAGAGCTTGAAGACATTTCTTTCTCTGTTCTTTATCCAAAGGTTTATGAGGAGATCGTAAACCTCGTAAGACAGCGTTCACCTAAAAGAGATGAATTCATTGAAACAGTTATTACTGCAATTGAAGATGACCTCAAGGACAACAAGATTAAGGGCAAGGTCGCCGGTAGACCTAAGCAGTATTACTCGATTTACCAAAAGATGGTTATTGGTGGAAGAGAGTTCGATGACATCTATGACTTGGTAGGTATACGAGTAATCGTTCCTGAAGTAAGGGATTGTTATGCAATTCTTGGTGCCGTTCACTCGCACTGGAATCCAGTACAAGGTCGCTTCAAGGACTACATTGCGATGCCTAAGTTCAACCTCTATCAGTCGCTACACACGACAGTTATTGGTCCTAATGGACGTCCGGTTGAGATTCAGATTAGAACTCAAGAGATGCATAACAGAGCTGAGTATGGTGTTGCTGCTCACTGGAAGTACAAGCAATTCACTTCTGAAGAGTCAGCCACAACCGAAGACGATCTAGTTTGGTTGAAGCATCTTTCAGATTGGCAGCATGAAACAGCTGACCCAAGTGAGTTCCTTGATGCTCTGCGCTTTGAAATTGGAGCAAAAGAGGTTTACGCTTTCACTCCTAAGGGCCGAGTAATTGGTCTAACCAAGGGCTCAACTCCAGTGGACTTTGCCTACGCTGTCCACACTGAAATTGGTCACCGCACCATGGGAGCAAAGGTTAATGGACGTTTAGTCCCACTTGAAACTGCTTTGAACTCAGGTGACGTTGTTGAGATTCTTACCTCTAAGTCTCAGGATGCCCATCCAAGCCAAGACTGGATAAAGTTCGTTCAATCTCAACGCGCTAAGTCCAAGATCAAAGCCTGGTTCACAGCAGAGCGCAAAGATGATGCAATTGAAAGAGGAAAAGATCTTTTAGCCAAAGCTCTGAGAAAACAAAGTGTTCCGATTCAGCGAGCACTGGCTACTGATATCTTGCTGAAGATCACAAGTGACCTAAGATTCTCTGAACCATCTGATTTGTATGCAGCTATTGGCGATGGCAATGTTTCAGCTCAGTCTGTGGTTGAAAAGATGTCAGCAGCTCTATCAGTTGAGGAATACACCGAAGAGGCAGTGTTTGAACTACCTACTAAGTCGAGTACGAACAGTTCTAAGCGAGTAGGGGATTCGGGAGTTCTTGTTCGAGGTGATGCTGATGTTATGTTCAAGCTTGCCCGTTGCTGCACGCCAGTTCCAGGTGATGCCATTCTTGGCTTCATTACTCGATCTGCTGGAGTTTCAGTACACAGAAGCGACTGTAAGAACTCTGTTGATTTGAGAAACCAACCAGAACGATTGATTGAAGTTAGTTGGGAAGCTAATTCGAGAAGCTTGTTCTTAGTTCAGATTCAGATTGAAGCACTTGATCGCGGGGGACTGCTAAGCGACGTTACCCGTGTTCTTAGTGAGAATCACGTTAACATCTTGTCTGCTTCAGTTTCAACCAGAAACGACCGCGTAGCCTTGAGCAGATTTGTATTTGAAATGAGCAACCCAGCAGCACTTGAGGGGCTTATTAATTCCGTAAGGAACATTGACAACGTCTACGACGTTTACAGAGTAAGTAACTCCTAAGAGTTAGCAATAACTACGCTTAGCCAAGCCTTTTTAGTTTCAAGAGCATCGGTAGCGTCAGCAATCTTCTTCGCGTCTCCTGAAGCTTTTGCCTTCTCAACATCGGCTTCTAATTTCGCAATTGAGGCTTCAAGTTGTGAACGAACAGAGTTTGTGCGGTCAACAGTTGCAGGATCTGACTTTCTCCAAAGCTCTGCTTCAACGTTCTTGATCTTTGTCTCAACGGCCTTTAGACGATCTTCAATCTTGCGGATGCTGTCGCGAGGAACTTTTCCTGCTTTTTCCCAACGAGCTTGGATTGCCTGTAGAGCAGACTTAGCCTTAGCAAGGTCAACAGTTGGATCAATCTTTTCTGCTTCTTCAAGGAGTTCTAGTTTGGCCCTTAGGTTTGCACTGAATTCAACTTCTTCGGCAGCAACCTTCTCAGACTTAGCTGCATAGATTGCATCTCCGGCAGCTTT
>JBIILH010000078.1:0-4764 GCA_044232765.1 Rhodoluna sp.
AGACTTAGTGAGAATCTAGGTGAATCTCACTGGTACTTGAGAATGCTTAGAGATAGTTCAGGTGCTGCTGAGAGACTAAGCATTGCTCTGTCTAACAGTCGTTTAGCTACCGCTCTTTTGGAACTTATTCCTGAAGGTGCTGCTTGGTTTGAAGATCCAGATCAACTAATTCCTGCAAGCCTAGAAGAACTCACTGAGCAGTCGTTGTCTCTAGCTTCAAGACATGAAGACTTGGATGATTTTGCTAAAGCTGTTAGACACATTCGACGAAGAGAAACTCTTCGACTAGCACTTGGTTCTGTTGTTGGAGAGCTCAATATCGGGGGAGTCTCTCAAGGTTTATCTGATTTGACCGAGTGGTATCTGACCACTTTGGCTAAAGCAACTCAAGCTTCATTGGCTAAGGAACTTGGCCAGGATGTTGATTTCGGAATTGTTGCCATGGGCAGATTCGGTGGTCAAGAATTAGGTTTTGGTAGCGATGCAGATGTCATGTTTGTTTATCGAAACGATGAATCAAGTCAGTCTGAGCAATCTCAAAAGCTAGCGGAGAAGGTAATTTCTGAACTACACAGATTAGGTAAAGACCCTCAGCTTGAATTTGAATTAGATATGGATCTGAGACCTGAAGGTAAGAATGGAACAGTTGCCAGATCTGTTGATTCGTACCGTGCTTATTACAGCCGCTGGGGTGACATCTGGGAGAATCAAGCTCTACTTCGAGCTCGAATGATTTATGGCAGCCAAGAGCTAGTAGCTGAGTTCAATGAAGTTATTGACCAATACCGCTACCCAACAGAACTCAGCAGTAAGTCAATCATCGAGATTAGACGCATCAAGGCTCGTATTGAAACGGAACGTCTGCCTCAAGGAGCGGACCCTAAACGCCATCTGAAGCTAGGTAGAGGCTCGTTAAGCGACATTGAATGGCTTGTTCAACTTCTTCAACTTAAACACGGCAATGAGTTCCCAAGCATTAGAACACCAAAGACATTAGATGCTCTAATTGCTTTGGTTGAGTCAGGTTTGATGGAAGAACATGATGCTCGAGTATTAGCAGAAGCATGGACTCTGACCAGCCGAGTTAGATCTTCGGGAGTTCTTTGGTCAAACAAGGTCTCTGATGTGCTGTCCCTTGATCGAAGACAGCTTGAAGGCATGGCAAGGATTCTTGAATACCCTAGAGGCTCAGCTAGCGCATTGGAAGAGGATTACCTTGCTCACACCAGACGTTCCAGACAAGTATTTGAAAGATTGTTCTTTAGTTAGACAAAAAAAGCGGGCCATCTATAAAAGATGACCCGCTTCTTCTTTAGAAACTAAACGCCGTAGTAAAGCTCGAACTCGTACGGGTGTGGTCTCTGAGCAAACTGCTTGATTTCCTTCTCACGCTTGTAGTCAATCCAAGTCTCAATTAGGTCCTTAGTGAATACATCTCCTGCTAGCAGGTATTCGTGGTCAGCTTCTAGAGCCTTCAGAACTTCTTCTAGAGAGCCTGGAACCTGAGGAATGTTCTTTGCTTCCTCTGGTGGCAACTCGTAAAGATCCTTGTCCACTGGAGCGTGTGGCTCAATGCGGTTCTTGATTCCATCAAGACCAGCCATCAACATTGCAGCAAAGGCTAGGTAGGCGTTACCTGATGCATCTGGTGCGCGGAACTCAATACGCTTTGCCTTTGGGTTTGTTCCAGTCATTGGGATACGGATAGCAGCTGATCTGTTACCTGCTGAGTAAACAAGGTTTACAGGAGCTTCGAAGCCTGGAATTAGACGACGGTAGCTGTTTACAGTTGGGTTGGTGAATGCAAGCAAGCTTGGAGCGTGCTTTAGTAGACCACCGATGTACCAGCGAGCCATGTCTGAAAGACCGCCGTAGCCGTTCTCGTCATAGAACAATGGCTTGCCATCTTTCCATAGAGACTGGTGAACGTGCATACCTGAACCGTTGTCTCCGAAAAGTGGCTTAGGCATGAAGGTAGCAGTCTTGTTGTAGTTGTATGAAGTGTTCTTCACGATGTACTTGAACTTCAGAACATCGTCTGCTGACTGAACAAGAGTGCTGAATCTGTAGTTAATTTCACACTGACCAGCAGTACCAACTTCGTGGTGGCTACGCTCAACAACTAGTCCAGCCTTCTCAAGGTTAAGAACGATCTCGTCGCGAATGTCAGCTAAGTGGTCAACTGGTGAAACAGGGAAGTAGCCACCCTTGTAAGGTGTCTTGTTTCCTAGGTTACGACCGCCATCTGATTCAACTTCACGAGCTGAGTTCCATGCACCTTCGATTGAATCTACGAAGTGGTAAGCAGTGTTTGACTTTGTCTCGTAGCGAACCTCATCGAAGATGAAGAATTCTGCTTCAGGAGCGAAGTATGCAGTGTCAGCGATACCAGTTGAAGCAAGGTAGGCCTCAGCCTTCTTGGCAACCTGACGCGGGTCACGGTGGTAGATCTCACCGTTACGTGGGTTGTAGATATCGAAGTTGATGATCAGGGTCTTCTCAACACGGAAAGTGTCAAGGTAAGCAGTTGAAACATCTGGGATTAGCTGCATGTCTGATTCGTGAATTGATGCAAATCCTCTAATAGAAGATCCATCGAAAAGCTGACCGTTAACGAAGAAGTCTTCGTCAATCTGACTCACTGGTAGGTTGAAGTGTTGCTGGACACCAGGTAGATCAGTGAAGCGTACGTCTAGGAACTTGACGTCTTCATCTTTGATGTACTTGATGACCTCGGATGCTGATTTAAACATAGGGTTAGCCCTTCAAAGGTTTGTGGATTCGAACGTTCCGTTACGCTCAACATAACTTTATAGGGCTGGCGGGCCAGATTTCGCCAATCAATGTTTCGGGATTGTAAAACTTGAAAAAACCTACTGGATTCGGCGAGAAGCCCTCATCTTTGTAGGGTCAATACCTTTAGGGATTGGTAGGCCTGAGCGGCTGTCAATTGAAGCCAAACGGTTCTGAACAGCGCTGATTTCAGCTCGGTTTAGGGTTCGCTTTAGCTTAGAAACCTTCTTGTGCAGCTGAGCCAGAGGGACCCCTTCACCATCCTGAGAGGTGAAGAAAGTGTGCACAGTAACCCCAGATGCCAGTCTCTGAACCTTACGTCTTTCATCTTCAAGTAGTGCTCTAGCACTGGTTTTAGAGCCTTCAGCCATGAGAACAACACCAGCTGGGCCAACAATACGAAAAACCATGTCCTTGGTGCGAGCATTGATTGCTACCGGCTGGTTACTGCCCTTCCAACGTCTGCGGGTAAGGGTTCCAACGGTGATCGAAACACGACCTGGCTCATCCTCGTACTTCTTGAAGATGGCGGTGTTGGCTCTTCTAGTCATAGTTAGAAGAAGAGTTAGGTAGGCGGTCACGATAGCTAGAACTACCCAAATGACCATGCCTAGGAAGTTCAGACCTGAAACTAAAGCTCCAACAACGACCAGAACAACAAATGCAATAGAGGCAAAGAATATGCCAACTGGCATCGCCTTAGGGTCTACTTCCTTTAGGAATTTAGCCTGTTGGCGGAATTGAGCGAACATGCCGTTGCCCTTAGGTCGCTTTGGTTTCTTTACTTTTTCTTTTTTAGCCATCGTTCTGCCTTTTCGTCTTTTTTACTTTACCGCTTGGCTGAAGCCATCTTTGGCAGCAGCTTCGGCTAAGTGTTGCAAGTGTTCTGGAATTATGTCGCCACGCTTCATCATGGACTGAGCCCATAGACGTCCTGCTCGGTAGCTACTTCTAACAAGAGGTCCGCTAAGGACACCGAGGAAGCCCATGCCTTCAGCAATCTCTTTGAGTTCAACGAACTCTTGAGGCTTTACCCAACGAGATACTGGATGGTGTCTAACAGTTGGTCTTAGGTACTGGGTAATTGTGATGATGTCTGTTCCAGCATCGTAAAGATCTTGCAAAGCTTGGATTACTTCAGAAATCTCTTCACCCATACCTAGAATCAAGTTGCTCTTAGTAACCATGCCAGCATTTCTGCCCTGAGTGATTACATCAAGTGATCTTTCGTAGGTGAAGGCAGGTCTAATCTGCTTGAAGATTCTTGGAACTGTCTCAACGTTGTGTGCAAATACCTCAGGCTTTGCATCAAAAATCTTTTGAAGAAGTTCTGGTTTACCTGAGAAGTCAGGAATGAGAATCTCAACACCGGTACCAGGGGACTGCTTGTGGATCTGACGAATAGTTTCTGCGTAGAGCCATGAACCTTCATCAGGAAGATCATCTCTAGCAACACCGGTAACAGTTGCGTATCTAAGCTGCATCTTCGTGACCGATTGGCCAACTCTTCTCGGTTCGTCTGGATCTAGGTTTGCTGGCTTACCTGTATCAATCTGGCAGAAGTCACAGCGTCTGGTGCATTGAGCACCACCAATGAGGAATGTTGCTTCGCGGTCTTCCCAACATTCGAAGATGTTTGGACATCCTGCTTCTTGGCAGACAGTGTGAAGGCCTTCAGTTTTAACAAGAGTGTGAAGAGCTTGGTACTCAGGACCCATCTTCGCTTTGGTCTTGATCCATTCAGGTTTTCTCTCAATGGGTACTTCAGCGTTTCGGGCTTCAACCCTAAGCATCCTCTTAGGTGCTACTGGTTCTTCACTCAATTTGAAACCTTCTCTATTTCAACTAGACGTCTCTGAATAATTTCAGCTGCCATGGCTGGAGTGACATCACGGTTAAGCAACTTGCTTATCGTACTTGTTTCAGCATCCTTGATACCGCAGGCAATGATGGTTTCGTAAGCATCCAGAG
>JBIILH010000079.1:0-4679 GCA_044232765.1 Rhodoluna sp.
CGTAGTTCTTAGATGCGTTTCTTACTTCGTAAATAACTTTCTTAGCCATGATCTATTTCCTCGCTGGCTTCTGTAGGGCTTGAATAGCAACGGCTGCAACGATTAGAAGTGCAACGATTACCTGCTTTAGAGATGGGCTAACAGTAATTACCTTGACCATCAACAAACCTGATTGAACTGTGAATAGAACTAGTGTTCCTAGAGCGATTCCAACAATTCTTCCGACACCACCCATTAGTGAGACACCGCCGATAACTACAGCAGCAATTGCATATAGTTCCATACCGGTTCCGTTAGAAGGAGAACCAGCGCCTAGTCGGATGTATGCATAAGCACCAGCAAGGCCTGCTAGACCACCTGAGAGCATATAAACTTTTGTGATTTGTCTAGCTGGTGAGATACCAGCAGCACGGGTTGCGAATGCGTTTGAACCTAGAGCGAAAGTATGAAGACCGAACTTGGTCTTGTGAAGAATAAGACCACAGATAACTGTGATGATCATTACTGCAAGAACGGTAGTTGAAATAGGTAACTGAATACCGAAGATTTCGTAAGGGATGCCGAGCTCCCAGTTGTTAGGTCCTTGCAGTGGCATACCGCCAGAGATGATGATGGCAAGACCTGTCATTGCACCCATAGTTGCCAGGGTGGCAATGAATGGAACAATCTTTAAAACATTTATCAGGAAGGCATTTATTGCACCTACCGTGAGCCCTACTAGTAGTGAAACTAGAACCGCTAGAAGAACATAAGGAGTTGCATCGCTGCCACTGGTTGTTGAGTCAAGGCCTAGACCTTTAACTAACACCCAGCCGGCAACGACAGAACTCAAGCTCACAGTTGCACCAACCGATAGGTCGATGCCACCTGTGATTACAACAAAGGTTTGAGCAACAGCAAGCAAGATGTAAGAACCCCAGTCATTTAAGACTGTTCCTAGTGTGCCGGTTGACAGAAAGATACCTTGAGAGGTGATCTGAAATACAACACCTAGGACCACTAGGGTCACTACTAGTAGAGTGCTCTGATTACTGAATGAGGCTCTCACCTGATCCAGGAAGCTTTGCTTCTCTAAGTTGGCTTGCTTGCTGTTGCTCAATTTGTGTGTCCTTTATTTATCGAGGAGTCGAATCCGCTTTATTTACTTAGCAACGTAAGTGTATTTAGCGAAGTCTTCATCTGATGTGTTTGCATCCAGAGTTACGTTAGGAATAACAACATCCTTCGCAGGTGGGGTTGTTCCGTTCTTGATGTACTCAACAAGAGTCTTGATAGCTAGACGTGCTTCTTCAGCTGGGTCCTGAGCAATAAGTGCAGTGAATACACCTGACTTGATCAGTTCAACGTTTGCAGGGTATGCATCGTAACCAACTAGAGCAATCTTGCCTGTTAGACCCTTAGCCTGAAGTGCAGCAGCTGCACCTGAAGCGTTAGTTCCATCAATAGCGAAGATACCTGCTAGGTCTGGGTACTTTGTCAACCAGTTGTTTACGTTGCTGTTAGCTGTCTGTGGGTTAGCAGCTGAGTAAGCAACGTCAACGATCTGGATACCTGGGTAAGTTGAAGCTACGCGCTCTTCGAAACCAACCTGGCGACCAACGTTAGTGGTTGCAGTAGCTGATGTTAGACCGATGACAACCTTGTATGTCTTGCCATCTTCGTAACCGATTGCAGCAGCGATTGCGTCAGCAGCCTTTGCTCCACCATCACCATTGTCACCAGTGATGGTGATAACTGCGTTTGTGGTGTCGTTGATTGTTGTGTCAACTAGGGCAAGTGCGATACCTGCAGCAGTAGCCTTGTCAGCTGATGCCTGAAGACCAGTTGGGTCAGTTGGGATTAGAACTAGACCGTCAGGAGACTGTGCTAGTACGTTGTCTACGATTGGAACCTGAGTTGCCACGTCGTAAGCTGATGGGTCTCCCTGCCATACAAGGTCAACACCCTGAGCCAAAGCTTCAGCTTCTGCTCCGACCTTCATCGCCTGGAAGAATGGATCTGATTCTGCACCCATTACGAATGCGATTGTTAGCTTCTTTTCAGGAGCACAACCTGTGATACCGAGGGTTAGAGCAGCTGCAGTCAGAGCAGCAAAGCTAACCTTCAAAATGCGCTTGTTCATAATTTCTCCTTGTTATTTGCGAGAATTGCGAGATGGTTCTCGCACTTCGTGCTATAATCATCGCAGTAAGTGAATTTGAATAACAACTTATTTAGGTAACGGTTTGGTGACAAAGCCAAACAACTGGATTGGCAGGTAAGAGATGAGTCCTAATAAGAGCACAACCATCAACGATGTCGCTGCTGCTGCTGGGGTTTCCAGAGCAACAGTGTCTAGAGCCCTATCTGGCTACGGTCGCATCAGCAAAGACACAGTTGATCACGTAAGAGCTGTTGCAGACAGCCTTGGCTACCGTCCTAATGCTCTCGCTGTTGCAATGCGTGCTGGCAAAACCAAGACCATTGGACTCGTTGTTATCTCTGACTTCACTAATGCATTCTTCGATAGAGCCACTAAGTCAATTATTGATAGAGCTAAAGAACTAGGTTTCAGAGTTTTGATCCAACACAGCGATGAAGATGTTGCAGTTGAAAGAGTTGCTGTTGAAACAATGCTCTCTAACCAGGTAGATGGAATCATTCTTGTGCCTGCATCAAAGACAAAGCACTCTCATCTAACTCCTAAGAAGATTGGTGGCAAGCCAGTTGTCATTATTGACAGAAGATTAGATATTCCTCGCTTCACTACTGTTACAACCGGTGATGAGGTAGCAGCTGAAGAAGCAGTTGCGTATGCGGCTGAAAATGGTCATAAGAAACTTGGCTTCCTTATTGCGGTTCCTGGAACAACAGGATTCACTAGTGAAGAACCTGAGATACCTATTACCTCTGTTCAAGAACGTGTTGATGGTTTTGCTAAAGGTGTCAAGAAGGCTAAGGCATCTGGACTATGGATCTATAGCGAAGACAAACAAGGAATTGCTGAAGCAGCTGTTGAGAAACTACTTGACTCCCCTAAAGCTCCAACCATCATCTTCACATCAAACAACGACATGCTTTTAGCTGTTTTGAAAGTTGCTGGAGATAGGGGACTAACTATTGGTAAGGAGCTTTCTGTAGTTAGCTTCGACGATAGCCCTTGGGCTGCTGCCATGGTGCCAGGTATCACAGTTATTGCAAGACCTGTTGAAGAACTTGGACACATTGCTGTTACAGAACTTGTTGAAGCTATTGAAGGAAATACCAAGCCTAAAGAGATTGTTTTGCCAGCTAACCTAGTCAAACGTGGCTCGGTAGCCAACATACTCAACTCAAAATAGACTTATATCTCTCCGCTAATAAAGGACGAGATATGAGAAACAGTATTAGGAAGCCTCTGCTTTCAACGCTTCTCGTTTTCGCTTTGGCACTCATCCCAACACAAACTGCATCTGCAGCGAAACCTGTCTCGGGTATCAGCACAACTATCTACAACGAGGGCACCGACAAAGCAGCTGTCTTCTATAACCCGGTAGTTGTCTCCAATGTTGATCTCACAATGCCTCAAACAACTATTGATGCCCTAAATGCTGATCCGAACTCAAGTACCTATAGAACAGCTGACGTGAAGATCACCACAGCTGATGGTGTCAGTACAACCCTCACCAACATTGGTGTTCGACTAAAGGGACAAGCTACTCGAAGACTTATCAATAGTTATGACAAAGCTCCGATGAAGCTAAAGTTTGATGCTTTCGTTCCAAATCAGAAGTTCTTAGGTCTTAGCCGTATGACTCTAAACAGCATGATTCAAGATCCATCTTTCATTAGAGAAGACACGTCTTACCGAATCTATCGAGCCATGGGGTTAGTTGCTCCTAGAACTACTTATTCTTGGGTCACAGTAAACAATGCGGACTTTGGCCTCTACATGAACATCGAAGCCATTGACGGGCAAATGCTGAAAAGATGGTTGAACCCTGTTCATGTTTACAGCTCTAACTGTTACTTAGCTGACCTTACATACAACCAAGATGATTGTTATGACACTAACTATGGAGATACCAACAGAACTGATCTAAACGCTGCTGTTGCTGTATCAGTTCTAGACGGTGCTACCTGGTGGACTGAAGTAAACAAGATTGCAGACATGACCTCGGTTATCAACTTGATGGCAACAGATATCTACACATCTAACTGGGATGGCTATACAGATGTCGTTCAGAACAACTACTACATCGTCTTTGATGACACAGGGAAACTAAAGATTATTCCTTGGGGTCAAGATGGCACGTTCCCTATGGAGGCAGACGCTCAACTTGATTGGCTGGGTAGAGGTCCTGCCTATAGAAACTTTGGTAACCAAGAGCGAAGCGTGATGCTGAGGAAATGTGTTGCCTATGATCCATGCAAGAAACTTCTAATCAAAGCTCAAGTTGCTGTCAAAGATAAAGTGGCAACCCTTGGCATCCCAGAGTTCAAGAACAAGGTCGCATCAGTCATTAACAATGCATACATCGCTCATGATGTCAGATCTAATCCAAATGTTAGTTCGGCTATCTTCTGGCAAAATTGGTTAGACCAGTTCTTCCCGCAGCGCACAGCTTCACTTACAGCTTTTCTAAACACTCTTAACCCTGAAGCCCCAGAGCTAAGTGTTAGTGGACCAGATACTGTTGGTGGAACACTCACTGCTACAG